>JABXGX010000091.1 GCA_016550405.1 archaeon
ATATCGCCATTGGGTACAGAAGGTGCATTGGTGGTCGCATCCTCGGGAGGCTTCGATCAACGCATAGGGGTTTTTTCTACCAGCCATCATCAGGAAATGGTACTTCTTCATATGATCTGCGACGAAATGATAGCCGGGATAAGGGAGGGTATCTAAGTCCTTGATGTAGGCACGATCCGGCGTTTGTACGATTTTCTCCTGCTGGCGATATGTAAGTCCATTTACCTTAGAGAGAGATTGGTTTCCATTGATTGCTTGGACTAATTCGAGGAGCGTTTGTTCCCCTTCTCCTCGAACAACATAATCAATTTCTGGATAGGTGGCAAGCGACTCCTCTGAGAGGATGGAAAAATGGATGCCCCCAACAATTGTTGCGATCTCTGAATTGACTTTCTTTGCTAATTGAACTGTTCGTGCAACAAGATAGGTATTTACTGAGGACAGCGCGCTTGGACAGACAATGTCAGGCTGAAAGTTGGTGATGCGATTTTCTAAACCATCCCAGGAGAGTTGTTCGGCTTGGCAATCAACGACTTGAATTTCTACCTCGTCGAGATGTTTTTCCAAATATGCTGCTAAGCACAAGAGTCCAAAGGGGGGCGGACGGTATTCACCCATAACGAACCAGTAATCCTTGGGGGGCTCGATGAAGAGAATTCGCACCGCAGTCACTTCAGATTGGAACGTTACTTGGTTTTCTTTTAAATACAATGAAGCCTATCCGAGGGCTCATGAGACAAGAAGCCTCGGGCACTTCAAACGCTCCCTTTCCCTGAACTCCCACTCTTATGAACCTTCGCTTCTTCATTGAGCCCATAATTAGTCTATAGCTAGCCATCAGTTGTTCAGGGGAGATGTAGTAATTCCGAAACCTAAAAAGGCGCTAACCTGAGAACTTAACAGTGTTAAGCACCCGTCAAAGTCTTTGCCTTCAATAGGAAGTTCTTGAAGATGGCCACAATACGAAAAATCCAACAATTCTGGGTCAGTCGACCCACCATGGAGGGCGCTGGCGTGAAACTCAAACGCGCCTTTGGAGGTTCAGAGGTTCCTCGTCTGGATCCGTTTCTCCTTTTAGATGATTTTCACTCCGATAACCCCCAAGATTACCTTGCCGGGTTTCCGTGGCATCCCCATCGGGGGATTGAAACTATCACATATGTCCTTCATGGCTCCATCGAACATGGTGACAGCCTCGGGAATGGAGGCGTCATTGAATCTGGAGACGTCCAATGGATGACCGCTGGTAGTGGGATTATCCATCAGGAAATGCCTAAACAGACGAATAGTCTGTTACAGGGGTTTCAGCTCTGGGCGAATCTGCCGGCGTCACATAAAATGATGGATCCCCGCTATCGCAACATCACCCGTGACCAGATTCCTGTTGTCTCCTTGGAGAATGGGGTAGAGGTTCGAATAATTTGTGGAAAAGTGGGAAAGACTGAGGGCCCTGTTCAAGATATTGTCACGGAACCGGAATACCTTGATGTGACTGTGCCAATAGGGGTTGAATTCCAACACTTCGTTCCACAGGATCACAATGTGTTTGCCTACGTCATCGAGGGGAAGGGGCGGTTCGCACCCCGACACACGCAGCTATTAGGTCCAGAACACCTGATTCATTATGGCGAAGGGGATACTGTTGCCATTACACCTGAGAAAGAGCCAGTTCGATTTCTCCTTATTTCTGGAAAACCCATTGGAGAACCTATTGCCTGGTATGGCCCGATTGTGATGAACACAGATGAGGAGCTTCGAATTGCCTTTGAAGAATATCGGCAAGGCAAATTCATCAAGTACAAACCCTAGACGCGAAGAACATCGAGTGATTACTGAGTCTTGAAGACGACTTGGACGGATTTGCCTGTCATCATTTGTCCCATCGCATGGGCTTTTTCTGTAAGGTTGTTCTTTTCACTTCGGCCTATGCGTTGGAAGAGAGTAAGGGTGATGGTATTCGTTGTCTCCTCGAAGACCCGATTCCATGTCCCCACAATTTTTCCATTGACCCACGCGGTGGGTCGGGCTTCACCACCGACATACACTTGTGGTTCATATTCAGTGTTGACTAACCGGTTGCGGAGTAAGTAGCCTTTGGGGTATGGGTCTTCGTAAGGTAGGAGGAGGACGGGGAGTGAACGAGGGGCTTTGAACCGTTTCATTAGTTGATAATCAGAGTTCAGCATGACGTAGTCTTGCGAGTGCCTTTTGATTTGGATAGGAATTAGCTCTGATTCCAGTGCGCTCATCGCCGTTCGGACTCGGCCTTTGCCTAATCCAGTCCACCAAGCCGTATCCGCTTCCGTGATGGGCCCAAACACGTTGATGTAATGCTTGATAAGCTGCATTTGCGCGTCTTCGGAGCTGATAGCTTCTAAGTTGAGCTGGGGATAGACCGTTCGCATTAACGCGTACCGATTGGCGTGACGTGTGAGAATGGGATCAGAGACTTTCTCGCTGAACACCTTGCCTTGCTGGACTAGAATAGTCATGACCACGTTGACATTAGTCATTCGGGCCACTTGTTTACCAGCAGGTAGTTCGATGGTACGAATGAGCCCAG
>JABXGX010000092.1 GCA_016550405.1 archaeon
CCCGAATTCAGAAAATCTGTGAGGACACAAAAATAGACTTCAAACAATTCGCTGATGCGCTTCTCAATGAACCGGAAACCATCTCTAACAAAAAGAATGAACCCTATAAGGTATTTACCCCCTTTTTCCGAAATGCCGTGGGCATTCCTATCAGTACCCCCAAAAAGAATTCCCACACGAATTATACATCACCCCGTCGAAAACGCCGAAAGAGACTAACCCAAACACTCACACAGAAGAAAACCGATTATAACGACAGCCTTCTCATTCCTGGAACTCGAGATGCCGGGCTAAACATTCTCGATAATCTTCAGAGTTTCAAAGAATATGAGATAACAAGAGATATACCGAGTCAACACGGAACGACGCGATTATCAGCTTATATTAAATTTGGGCTTTGTTCGATACGTGAAGTATATTCAGCAATAGTAGACAAACTCGGACCCAGCCACCCCTTGCTCCGACAGTTATACTGGCGAGAATTCTATACTCACATTGCCTATCATTACCCGCACGTCTTCACCGGGGCTTTTAAACGACGATATAATGGCATTCAATGGAACAGAGATAAGGTCCTCTTTGAAAGTTGGTGTCAAGGAAAAACCGGATTTCCAATTGTCGATGCAGGAATGCGGGAGCTGAATAGCACTGGATGGATGCACAATCGAGTCCGTATGATTGTAGCATCATTTCTTACCAAAGATCTACATATCAGTTGGCAATGGGGCGAGCGATACTTCGCTAGAAAACTAATCGATTATGATCGCGCAGTAAACAATGGAAACTGGCAATGGTCAGCTTCAACCGGGGTTGATGCTCAACCATACTTTCGAATCTTCAATCCATGGCGTCAACAAGAAAAGTATGACCCCGATTGCAAATACATCAAGCAATGGATACCCGCCTTTGCTGAAGTGGAACCGACAACTATTCACAGTTGGAATAAATCAACTGAAAACAATTCACACATTAACTATCCCAAACCTATAGTTGATCACAAACAAGAAAGTCAATATTCAAAGCAACTATACAAATCAACATTCTCATCAAACACGAATGAAAGGGATTAGGCGAAGGCACTCGGAACCCTTCCCCACGCATAAAAAATACCTAAATAAATCGCTGGAGTAACTGACAACAAAGTAGTCATTATCTGAAGAAGTAGAATTCAATACAACCTTGACGAATGAATGAATTCGGGGACAACCTTCGAGTTGAGAATTCCAATCGGATTATTCCTGTTTTACGCGGAAGAAGATGATAAGTCCATAGATGATTTTTGTAATTACATCTAGTGCCGCATAGAGGATGACTGAGATCAAAGTGGTTAATAGCCCAAAGCCGGTTGGAGCAAGGATGAACACTAGTGGAAAGAGTGACCAGGAAATGATGATAAACCACATTAGCTGGGAATTAATTCCCTCTCTTAACATCCCTCTAAATAAGGTGATGAGAAGGGCAACATAAGCTATCGAACTGAAGGCAAAAAACCACCAACGTTCAATACCCGTGATGAATGCAGCGAGAAAACCACAGAACATGACAAGCATCGTCAAAA
>JABXGX010000093.1 GCA_016550405.1 archaeon
AATACACTTGCACCTTCTGTGGCACGGATATAGAACCAGGCACAGGATCGGTCTTTGTCAAAAATGATGGAAGCCTATTCTACCTGTGTTCGAGTAAGTGTCGACGCAATCAACTCATACTGAAACGAACCGCACGACGCTTAAAATGGACAGAAGTATATGAGGAGCGAACTCGTCGTCGAGCCCAAGCCACGAAAAGAAAAAAGGCAAAATCCAAGCCCAAAGCCAAGGCAAAGAAAGAGACGAAAGCCCCTCCAAAGGCGAAGCCTGCACCCAAAAAAGAAAGCAAGTCGGCTGCTAAGAAAAAGGAAACCAAAGGCAAATCTGAGAAACCAGCAAAGAAATCTAAACCGAAGAAAGAATAGGCGCTTGGCTATTTTTCGCTAGTGGAGTTCAAATTTTTCCAAATCCTCTAGTACGTATTAGGCCTTATCACGGTCTAAATCCATGTTCCCGAGAATTGCATTCGCTAGATTATTCAAATCTTGTTCTGTCCAATCTGGACATTCGTCAATGAGTAATTCAACAATCTCCGATTGGTAAGTATCTCGGTTCAGATACTCGAGTGCATATTCTTGACAGATTCGTCGAATTTGTTCAGTCGCTATCACGGGCGTTTCTACCCATTTTGTAATATACGCTTCAATAGCTTCTCGCCCTTCCTGTTCAAGGTTAAGCTGGGCTTCTTTCTGCCAAAGTGTAATTTCCTTTTTCGCATTGGCTGGCTCATCAGAGGCATGGGCAACATTGACTCCCCCAACAATACCGTATTTTCCACGAAGGCTGTCCGGACTGGCTTTTTCTACAAACGTTGCTCCTAAGACTTCTCGAAGGCGGGAGACGATATCCTCTCCTTCTAAGACTGTAGCGATGACGTTACCCACTTCGATGAATTGTAGCAACCAGGGATAAAAGAACTTGCCCTCATGAATTGCATAATGTTTCTCTGCTAGGTGATGGGGAACTGGAATTTCAAGAAATCCTTTGAACACTACGTCAGGTAGAGAACTGAGGATTTGTTCAAAAACCGCTGCACCTACTCCTCTGCGCATCGTGGCATCCGGTTTGAGGATAAGAAGAGTCTGTTCCATTTTAAACGCCTCGTGATGGCACAACCGAGTTCCCCCACAAAAAACCTTCTCTCGGCTAAAAATCTGATTTAGTTCTCATTCCAAGGACATAAGCCTTAAATATCGTAGACCAGTGGATGCCAATGAGAGCCCCCTGTAGTTGCTTCTTGAAGGAAGGTGTCGAGGATGCCGATTCGTCAACCTATTGTCACCATGTTAGGTCATATCGACACAGGCAAGACGAGTCTCCTTGATAAAATCCGAGGAACTGGAGTTCAGGCACGAGAGGCAGGGGGTATTACTCAACAAATCGGAGCAAGCTTCTTTCCCTTATCTACCGTAAGTGAACTCGTTGGTCCCCTGATGAAATCACTCAAACGAGCGATGACCCTTCCCGGATTACTGATTATTGATACCCCCGGACATGCAGCCTTTTTCAATCTGCGCAAACGGGGTGGGGCTGTAGCCGATATTGCGATTCTGGTCATAGATATTGTTGACGGCCTCCAACCCCAAAGCTATGAGTCCCTTCGTATTCTTCGAGCGCGAAAAACTCCTTTTCTTATTGCTCTGAACAAAATAGATAGGTTACCTGGTTGGAAATCCCAAGATACGTGGGTTCTTTCTCAATCAATTAACAGCCAATCTGAGTATGTTAAAAGCGAGCTTGATAACAAAATCTACGAAGTCATGGGAGAACTATCACGGGAAAGTATTCAATCTGACCGGTATGATCGAATCACTGACTTTGCTAAAACCGTGGCCATTGTTCCTACAAGTGCCAAGACTGGTGAGGGCCTATCTGAATTACTACTCGTCCTTGTGGGTTTAGCTCAACAATATCTCGAAGAGCAACTGCAAACTTCCGAAGGTCCCGCGAAGGGGGTTGTCCTTGAAGTCAAAGAAGAACCAGGCCTTGGTGTAACCGTTGACACAATTATTTATGATGGCGTTCTCCATCATGGGGACACGATTATTGTAGCAGGGCTCCAAGAACCTATTACCACCCATGTCCGTGCCCTTTTGATGCCTAAACCACTTGATGAAATCCGGGATCCCCGTGAACGCTTTTCACCCGTAAAAGAAGTAGTAGCTGCTGCTGGTGTTAAGATTGCAGCTCCTGAATTGGAGACCGCTATTGCGGGTGGAGGTCTATTCGTTGCAAATACGGAAAAGGAAGCCGCCATCATCAAAGAGCGCATTATTCAAGATATGGAAGCGGTACGCATTGAAACCGATAAAATCGGAGTCCTCCTCAAAGCAGATACGCTCGGCTCACTAGAAGCCCTAATCGAGTACCTCAAAGAACGGGAAATTCCAATTCGCCGAGCAGATATAGGGGATATATCGAAAAAAGAAGTAAAGGCGGTTTCAACCGTCTATGAGAATGACCCCTTTGTGGGAGTTATTCTTGCTTTCGATGTGCGTCCTTTACCTGATGCTAGGAGTGAAGCTGACACTTTAGGCGTTCCTATCTTTCAAAGCCAGATCATTTATGATCTTGTCGATCAATACGAGAATTGGGTGACAGATAAACGGCAGAAACTCGAAGAGGCCATGCTTGAGGAGCTCATTTTCCCCGGCAAGTTCGAAATACTTCCTGGTTACGTATTTCGACAAAGCAATCCCGCCGTTGTTGGAGTCAAAGTGATTGCGGGGCGAATTAGTGCGAAAAGCCATCTCATTACTCCTGAAAACCGGCGCATCGGCTCAATTCAACAAATTCAAGATAAAGGGGAAACTATCCCTGTGGCCCGAATAGGAGCGGAAGTAGCGGTCTCGATTCGTGGAGCGACTGTCGGGCGACAGATAGATGAAGGCGACATTCTCTACATCGATCTACCTGAAGGAATGGTAATTCGACTCAACCAAGAGTTCAAGGATCAACTCTCAGCGGATGAGCAAGAATTATTGCAGGAGTTTTTAGAACTTAAAAGAAAGCATGTCCAACCTTTTTGGGGCGTCTGATTTTCTCCTATCGAACAGAGATTTCTGTACAAATCCCTCATTTGATGGTAAGATTCATAAGCCCTTATCCCATGCTACGCATTTATCTTCGCACGCCTATCTATGTGGAAGCGATAACCAACTCGTAGAAAATCTTGAGGTCCCAATATGACACGAATTCGATTAGTCATCGGTGATCCCCAAACCGGTAAGACCATTCAACTAGAACTCAGTGAACAACGGAGCCGTATCTTACACGGTAAAGTTATTGGCGAAATCGTTGATGGTGATCCTCTCGGATTTGGTGGTTACCAATTCAAAATTACTGGCGGCAGTGATGGAACAGGTACTCCAATGCGCCCTGATGTGCATGGTGCTGTACGAAAACGCCCTTTATTATCTGGCGGCATCGGGTACAAACCTAAAACCTCCGGAGAGCGTCGACGTCGCCGAGTTCGTGGTAACGAAATTACTGATGAAATCGTTCAGGTAAACGCAAAAATAATCACTCAAGGATCCAAACCCATCCTTGAAATAGTCGAACAAAGCACCAGTTCTTCATAAGAATTATACAAAGAAGTTCCATAAGAGATGACGATTCAACATGCCTCCCCGGAAAACCATGCCCAAACAAGCGGAAGTCAATATCGGCTTAGTGGGTCATGTTGATCACGGGAAAACTACCCTAGCCCAGGCATTATCTGGGGAGTGGACGGATCGCCATTCAGAAGAAATTCGTCGGGGAATCTCGATAAAATTAGGCTATGCTGATGTTACTTTCTATAAATGCACAAAATGCCGCGGACCAGCTGCCTACTCGACCTCCCCCAAATGTGCGAAGTGCGGTGGACCTGCTGAACCTCTCCGGCGAATATCACTCGTAGATGCACCAGGTCACGAAGTCTTGATGGCTACGATGATTTCAGGCGCGGCTTTAATGGATGGTGCATTGCTTCTTATTGCCGCTGATGAGAAATGTCCCCAACCGCAAACAAGAGAACATCTTGCAGCCTTAGAAATCATTGGGGTTGACAAGATCATAATTGCTCAGAACAAAGTAGAAGTCGTCTCCGAAAAAGAAGCCTTAGCCAATTACAAAGAAATCAAGCGCTTCGTGACTGGCTCCATTGCCGAAAACGCCCCGATAATTCCTATCTCTGCTATGTTCGGCACAAACATCGATTTCCTCATCCAAACTATCGAGCAAGTGATTCCGACGCCCAAACGGGATTTGCAGAAACCTGGATTATTCTATGTAGCTCGATCCTTTGATATTAACAAACCCGGTACTCGACCTAAGGAATTATTAGGTGGAGTAATTGGGGGCACTATAATTCAGGGCAAGGTTTCCGTGGGCGATGATCTTGAAATCCAACCAGGGATTCCAATAAGGAAGGATAAAGGCGGGCTCTCATTCGAACCAATTTACACTAAAGTCAAAAGCATACAAACCGGTACGGGTAAAGCTCTGAAAACAGCCCATCCTAGTGGGCTTATTGGGATGGGAACCAACCTTGATCCATCCATAACTCGTGCAGACGCCTTGATCGGGAACTTAGCTGGGCTCGTAGGAAAGCTGCCTCCAATAGTTGAGGAAGTAACGCTTGAATCCCACTTGCTTAAACGGGTTGTTGGGTCAGTTGAACAAAGTGTTGTCCAGACTATCAAGCAAAACGAAACGCTAATGTTAATTGTCGGGTCCTCTGCAACGGTTGGACAAGTCAAAAAGATTGGTTCGAAAAACCGGATTACATTTGCACTTCGAAAGCCCGTTGCAGTTATTCCTAATCAGCGAGTAGCGATTAGTCGCCAAATCGAAATGCGGTGGCGATTAATTGGATGGGGCACCGTCATTGCCAAATAATTCAAATTCTCCCCTGGGCATCCAAGTGTTGTTGGATACTAACTTTCTTCTCCTTCCATTTCAACGCCACATCGATATCTATGAGGAAATTCCACGCCTGTTAGGAGGTCAAGTTCAATTTCTGATTCTTCCTCAAATCCTAACCGAATTGAAATGGTTGGAAACTAAAGGATCAACCAAAAATAAGACTGCAGCTAAAAGTACAATGACGCTGATTTCCCGCCATTGTCAAATCGTCGAAGATCTTCCTTCCGCCATTCAGGATCTTGATGCTGATTCGGCTCTATTGCGTTGGGCTCAACAAACCGGAGCCATTGTTGCCACAAATGATGGTGAACTGCGTAGAAAACTGGCAAATCAAGGTTCTCGCGCCATATTTTTACGAAAACTAGCCGTACTAGCGCTTTCCGAGTAGTATTGCCCCTGAAATCGGCTGCAATTCCATAAAATAGAAAAGCTTATCAGCCGGACTTGTAATCCGTCCGAAATCGGAGGCAAAACCATCTACCAAGCTGTTACCATTAAAGGGCATGTGCGCATTCCGCCGAATCGATTCAGCGAAGACCTCTATGAGGTCGCCGAAGAAATTCTCCGTGAACAGTATGAAGGGATTATTGACGTCGACCTCGGCTTTATTATCGCTGTTACAGATGTTGAAGACATTGGTGTAGGCAAAATCATTCCTGGTGACGGTGCCACCTACCACGAGGTCAAACTTACAATTCTAACATTTCAACCGAAAGTTAATTTCCTTACCCAGGGCGAAGTTGTTGAAGTTGTAGATTTTGGTGCCTTCATCCGCCTTGGACCTCTTGACGGGCTCTGCCATGTGAGCCAAATCACAGATGATTTCTTCTCCTACGACCCTCGAAGCGCTGCTCTAGTTGGGAAAGAAACAGGTCGAGTCATCTCTGAGGGCGATTTGGTTCGAACACGAATTGTCGCGGTTAGTATTGATGGTGGTGCCCGAAGCGGAAAATTAGGCTTAACAATGCGACAGCCTTTTCTAGGCAAGTTCGAGTGGATTAAAGAAGAAATCGCCAAATTACTTGAATCAAAGCGCAAAGCGGAGAAAAAGAAAGAAGGAAAGGACAAAACGAAGGAAAAATAGCTTCATTTCCTTGTTCTCCATCCAACTAACAAAGAGTGATGAAAATGGCAAAACGAAAAGCGTGTAAAGTCTGTCATGTCATGACCACCAAGTCCCACTGCCCAGTCTGTAAAAGTACCAACCTTTCTGAAAGTTTTTCGGGACTCGTATTGATTTTTGATCCTGAACATTCGATGATCGCAAAGAAGCTTAACATTTCGAAAGATGGAGAATATGCTCTCCAAGTCCGTTAGGTGAAGTAGTTGGCTGCTACGCAGCTGCGACAATTTACATTGGTTCTCCCAAAGCATCTTCGAAAATCCCTTAAAAGTCCCAAGGGTGAAATCTTTTCTCGAAAAGGCCTAGGCGCCGCCGAAGATGCCTGTGCGTATATTCGGAAACACAAACTTACTCCCATCATTGCTGTAGGCGACCTTGTGTCAGTTAACCTCATGAAAGTGAATTGCCAAGCTACCCTATCAATTTTGGATGGGAAAACTAAGCGCAATGATCCGGTTGCCTACGATATTCCAACAGATGTAACCTTGACAGCGACCAATGCGGCTACAGAAATTCGACCAGAAGTCTGGATTGCGATTGAACTTGCTCTAACGGCTGGGCAAACTGGAAAAACTGCGAAACTCTTAATAGAGGGCGAAGAGGACCTAACGGCACTACCTGCAGTGGCTCTTGCACCCAATGGGTCTGCCGTAGTTTATGGGCTTCCTGATCAGGGTATCGTTGTCATTAAAGTTGCAACAGAGCATAAACAGGCGGTTGACACAATACTGCAAAAAATGGTGCAGAAAAAATGAAAATTAAGATTGAAGAAAAACAGGAGAACCCCCTTCTCTCCCGACAGGACATCACCTTCCAAGTTGACCATTCTGGAGAGGCTACCCCTCCGCGTATTGATGTCCGAGCGAAACTTGCTGCTATGCTGAATTGCAAGGAAGATCAACTCTACATTGTGAAATTCAATGGTCTATACGGGCAATCCACCACCCATGGGTATGCCCATCTTTACCCCTCAAAGGAAGTTGCCCTCTCACTTGAACAAAAACACATTCTCAAACGACATGCCACCGAAGAGGAAACCACACCTCCGGCGATGGAAATCCCAGAGCCTGCCCTAAAGGAACCACAAACACCAAAAGAAAAACCGGAACCTAAAGCAGAGAAACCGGTAAAAGAAAAAGAGCCAGAAAAAGCTGCTGAAAAGAAATCCCCGCAAAAAGAGAAAAAGAAAGAAGAACTTAAGGTGGCTCCAACCAAAGAAGACACTTCTCCTAAAGAGAAACCCAAACCCGAAAAGAAGAAGAAAGAAACTCCTTCTGAGAAGAAGGAAGCCCCATAATCAAGAATCCCCAAAGGTGAACTCTGACGACAAAACCCCATGAATATTACTCAGTTAAAAAGGATGGGAAACTCGAACGCAAACGAAGGTCCTGCCCCCGTTGTGGTGAAGGTACCTTCATGGCCGAACATCGTAATCGATTCCACTGCGGTAGCTGTGGCTTTACGGAATATAAACACTCCACAAAGGAAAAGGAGAAAGAAACTTAGACCTTTAGACCCAATAAGCACTGTGTGGTCATTACCGTCACATCCAATAAGAATTAACTTGATATTAGGTTTGGATAAATCACAATGGCCGTTCTTGGGATTGAAAGTACTGCACACACGCTAGGCATCGGCATCGTCGACGCTTCGGGGCAAATACTAGCGAATGTCAAATCCGTATATACCCCCCAAGAGGGCGGCATTCACCCTCGAGAGGCGGCTGAGCACCACCAGAAAAAAGTACTCGATGTGCTACAGGCCGCCTTTGAGCAATCTAGCCTTCTCCCCACCCAACTAGATGGCATTGCATTTTCCCAAGGGCCAGGTTTGCCGCCTGCCCTCCGAATTGGCGCGGTTCTTGCCCGAAGTCTGGCAAAAAGCCTGAATGTTCCTCTGCTCGGTGTCAACCATTGTGTTGCCCACATTGAACAAGCCCGCTTCTTTACTGAAGCCAAGCAACCTCTTGTAATTTATCTGTCAGGTGGCAATACTCAGATCACCACTCTTGCCGCTCATCGGTATCGAATTTTCGGAGAAACCCTCGATATTGCTCTTGGCAACATGCTTGATATGTTTGCGCGGGAAGCTAATCTCGCACACCCCGGCGGTCCCAAAATCGAACAACTAGCAAAACAAGCAAAGAATGGATACCACGCCTTACCCTATACTGTGAAGGGCATGGATTTAGCCTTCTCCGGACTCTTAACTGCAGCAAAGCATCTACGTGATAATGGTGTTTCTCTCGAGGAAGTCTGTTATAGTCTTCAAGAAACTGCCTTTTCTATGGTTGCTGAGGTATCCGAACGGGCTTTAGCTCATACTCAATGCAATGAAATGATCGTCACAGGTGGAGTCGCCGCTAACTCTCGTCTTAAAGAAATGCTACAAATCGTTGCAGAAGAACACGCAGCCCGGTTTGATTCAGTTCCTCCTAAATACGCAGGTGATAATGGTACAATGATTGCCTACAATGGGTTGCTCTTATTGCAATCGGGAGGACGGACCTCGATCTCTGAAAGCGTAATTTTACCCAAGTGGCGATTAGATCAAGTTGATATTCCTTGGGAGGCATGAATCCCCGATGTCCAAACTAATCGCTAAAGGCGCGGAAGCATCCCTTTATCTCGAGAGCTTTTATGGACATCCTGTTATTCGAAAACATCGTCGTCCTAAACCGTATCGACTTCCCCAACTTGATTCCAAACTTCGCGGGGAACGTACCATTCGTGAAGCCCGCTTACTTTCTGCAGCGCGTCAAATCGGTGTAGCCACGCCTGTACTCTATCAAGTTGATGTGGATTCTGCAACTATTATCATGGAATTTATCGATGGCGATCGAGTGAAAGAAGTGGTCCCCGAAATGCCACCAGCCAAGCGACGCAAACTGTTCCAAGAAATCGGCAAATCTGTTGGAAACCTACATGGTCATGAAATAGCTCATGGCGACTTGACCACCTCTAATATGCTCATGCGCAATTCGCAGTGCATCTATTTCATTGACTTTGGGTTAGCTCAGAACACACAAAATATCGAAGATTTTGGAACGGATATCCACCTACTGCGTCGAGTGCTTCTTAGTACCCATTACCCGCACTGGGAACACTGTTATAAGGCATTTCAAGAAGGGTATCGCACCACATTTGGAAAAACCAGTGATGACGTGTTCCGTAAAGTAGAAGCGATTGAAAGTCGAGGACGATACATTACTGAGAGAATCCGGTGAATTGCATGCCACAACCTCTTCTTTTGTTTGTTACTGGCAACAAAAACAAATTCGCAGAAGCACAAAAAATCACAAAACGGGCTGGTATCCGTATTGAGCAATTTCGTGAACGGCCAACCGAAATCCAATCCAGCTCGTTACGCGACATTGCTCGCCATAGTTGCCAGGAGGTCCTCAAACAAATACAGCAGCCACTCTTCGTCGAAGATGCGGGCATGTTCATTAATCGGTTCAATGGTTTTCCGGGACCATATTCCTCCTATGTTTTGAAAACGGTTAACAACTCCGGACTCCTCAAACTCATGGAGGGCGAGAAGAATCGCGTCGCGGTATTTCGCAGCGTGATTGCTTATGGCGAACCTGGTCGTGAAATCCAGCTGTTCGAAGGAGAAACTCGAGGTACCATTTCCCATCGACTTCGTGGAACCGAATGGGGGTTTGACCCGATTTTTATCCCCGATGAAGGGGATGGATCCACATATGCCGAGATGCCTAATGACATGAAAAACCGCATCTCTCATCGAGCCAAATCCTTAGCCAAGTTTGTCCAATGGTACCTGAAATACGGTCCAAAGACCACATAACGGGGATTTTCTTCGCGTATTTTTAACGCTATTTTAATGAAACGAATTATGCTGAAATGAATATTCATAAGGAGTAAAGACTGAGCTAAAGCTGAATGAAAGGCAAAAAAGGTTATGCAGAAGACATGCAGATTGTGCTCGGTTTGCATACAATTGGGGATTACTTAGAAAAATTACCAAGGACAAAGAAACCGGGTCTCAGATTAGTGCGATTGATCTTCACAAAGAGCTGAATCAACTTAAGAAAACGCATTACAAGTGGATGTATGAAGTTTCAAAATGACCTCCCCAAGAAGCGCTACGAAATCTTGACAAGGCATTTAAGCACTTTTTTCAACGTATTCAAAGGGGTGAGAAACCGGCGTTTCCAAAATTTAAATCGAGAAAACGGGGTGGACTCAATTTAGTACCTAGGTTTTATCCATCCCAAAGATGTTCACATTGAGGCTTGATTAAAAAGAAACTCGCCTTGTCAACAAGAATTTATCAGTGCAAAAACGGCGGATTAGAAATTGATCGTGATTTCAATGCAAGTTAAAATTTAGAACTAGTCGCCGCGAGTCCCACGGAGACGATAAATGCCTATTTAAAGATGGAAGATGACAGCCTTCGGGCAATGCCATCAATGATGTAGGAACCGAGTAGGAGTTCAAATGACCTCTAGAGGAATCGGGGGACGGATAGAATTAAATAGCGTTGTCTATTTCTGCTCTCCGGTGCTCTGCACCTAAACGTCCTGTTCATATAGGATAATCATCAAATTGGTGTATTGAATGGCTCGAATGCATTCGCCCCGAAAGGGCAGGTCTCATTCTAAACGTCCAATTCGACTGGAAACTCCCGATTGGTGTCAACGGACACCGGAAGAAGTCGAAGAGCTAGTGGTGAAACTAGCTAAGGAAGGCCACCAACCCTCCATGATTGGGCTTAAACTTCGGGACCAGTATGGTATCCCGCTTACCAAGGCAATTACGGGAAAAACCATCACCCAGATTCTCAATGAGAATGAGCAAGCGCTTCGAGTTCCTGAAGATCTCTTTCACCTCATAAGTCGGGCCATTACCCTTCGACGACATCTGGAAGAGTCGAAAAAGGACCTACACTCTCGATATGGGCTTCGGCTAATTGAAAGTAAAATTCGACGCCTAGTGAAATATTACCGTCGACGAGGTATTCTTCCTCAAGACTGGAAATACACACCAGAGCAGGCCGCGCTCCTCATTCGCTAGGCGTAGAGGATTGTTGGCTGATTTCCTTGACAAAAGATTTAGACCGCCTTTTAGAAGCTGCGGATTCGGCTGCTGGTCAAATCAATGACTGGATTGAAGCGAGCGAACCCATATTTGTCACATCCCACCTTGATGCTGATGGGCTTTCTGCGGCTGGCATCATCGGCTCAGCTCTGAATCGTCGAAATGCAGCATTTCAACTTCGGATTACCCGTCAGCTTGACCAACTCTTTTTGTCAGAATTAGGTACTGGTGGTCGACAACATCTCATTTTCTGTGATATAGGCAGCGGACAGCTACCACTAATTGAAGAGTCATTGAGTGATACAGAGATAACTATCTTAGATCATCATCCTCCTCACAAACAGAAACTAGCCTCTAATATCCGTCAAGTCAACCCACATGAATGGGGGTTTGATGCGACATTTGAGATATCAGGGGCAGGTGTAGCCTATCTCGTAGCCCGACATCTGGGTGGCTCAAATGAAGACTTAGCTGGACTAGCTGTCGTTGGAGCACTAGGCGATATTCAAGATCGTGGGAAACAGCATGATCTTGTAGGGCTGAACCGAGAAATCATCGTTGAAGATGCCATCGCAAGTGGAGTCCTCGACCACTCCATCGATATGCGCATTTTCGGACGCGAAACTCGCCCCATTCATATAGCCCTCCAATATAGTAGCGATCCCTATATTCCCGGTATTAGCAACGACCCAGAAGGGGCTCTAAATTTTCTTGCTGACCTCGACATTGACCTGCGAGATGGTGAAGAATGGCGAACCATCGCCTCCCTCTCAAAGGAAGAAAAACGAAAACTCAACTCTGAACTTGTCACATATATGCTCAAACAGAATATACCTCCACGGGAAGCTCAATCGCTTATCGGTGTTGTCTTTACACTCACCTGTGAAGAAAAGGGAAGCTATCTCCGAGATGCGCGGATGTTTTCAACACTCCTCAACGCAACGGGACGTTCTAACCAAGGAGGGATTGGTGTCGCTATCTGTATGGGTGACCGACAAAATCTTCTACGTAAGGCTGAAACCATTCTCAAAGAATACCGCGAACAACTGGCTTTAGGCCTCCAATGGCTAACGGGTGATGCTGACGCAGTAACAAAGATGCAACTGATACAAACATTTCATGCCAAAAACCGTGTCCCTGATACAATTGTCGGGTCCATCGCAGGAATGGCCCTAAACTCGCGTATTCTTGACTGGTCCAAGCCCGTTATTGCGTTTGTATATTCACGAGATGGCCGGGTTAAAGTTTCAGGACGAACGACACGACGGATTGTGGAAGCGGGGGCAGATCTTGGGCAAGCAATGAAACAGGCAACTGAGGAAATCGGGAGTGGCTCAGAAGGAGGCGGCCACAACATCGCCGCCGGTGCCACCATTCCTCGTGGTCAAGAAGAACGATTTCTCAAAATAATTGAGCGGATTCTTCGAAAACAGTTGGGTCGGATGAAAGAGGTCCGTGTACAACCTAATGAGAATGCGAATGAGGAAACAATTAAATAGCCGCGGCAGGTTTTGCCCTTCACGCTTCCCAAAAAAGACTAGAATCTGAAAGGTAACTAATTATGAGTCGTCAATCTCGAGTTCGTGACAAATGGCGTGAAAAGCGCTGGTATATGATGGTTGCTCCTTCCTCCTTCGGAAACGTGGAAATTGGAGAAACCCCCGCAGCCAATGCTAAGGTGTTGGTCGGTAGACGAGTTGAAACCACTCTCTACGCCATCTCAGGAGATTTTAATCAAATCCACATCAAACTGTTTTTTCAAATCAACGAAGTGAAAGGTGACAAAGCCTACACCCACTTTGCAGGTCATGATTTTACCCGGGATTATCTTCGAAGCCTAGTCCGCCGAGGAAGCAGTCGAATCGACGGTATTTTTGATGTGACGACAAAAGACGGCTACGAAATCCGCATCTACGCCATCGCCTTCCCAGTCCGCCGCGCTAAAACCACCCAGCAAGCAGCGATTCGTGAAGTTATGCAAAAAATCATCACCAAACGTGCTAAACAACTCAACTTCGATGCCTTCATACAGGAATGTGTTCTTGGCAAAATCGGCAGTGACATCTACAACAAGGCTAAAACCATCTTCCCATTACGGAAGAGCGAGATCCGGAAAAGCAAGCTTCTTACCCAACCAGCCGTCGCTGCAAGCTAAAGCTGGCATCACCACTTTTCTCTACTTTGATATTCTAGGCGACGCTTCTGAGGTGATATTACTCCCCTTAAGCGCGCGCATGTTATGGAGATAATAGTGGGTTTTTATAGAACCTCGGTTTCAGTAATTGTGTTTAAGTATGGGGTTTAAAAGCTGGGGTTAAGCTGGGGTTAGACTTTGGAAATTAAACCGACTTAAAACGGTTTTCTACAAAAGCGAACCGGTAAGGCTTATTAGCAATAGAAGCGCGTACTAGCGAGGGTCTGGCTAGTATGTTTGCTCGAACACTCCAGCGGCAGGGTTTTTGGAAAGCTCGAAACGTAGAGAATGAATCGGGGCGCCGAAT
>JABXGX010000094.1 GCA_016550405.1 archaeon
GATTCTGCTGTCCCTGTTATTTTCCCTTCTCACAGTACCATACTCCTTCATTGGCATATGGACCATCGCAATTGCAGCGCTCTTCGCTTTCATAGGATTGTTATATGCAGCAAAAGGTAAAGTCATGGGTATTTGGGGGAATTTCACAGTTTCGATTAGTTTCGCCTTTGGGCTCTTTTATGGGGCGCTAGTCACTTACCTTTTCATTCCTCTGGTTATCTTGGCCTACTTCATCACTGCGGCAAGCGTCTTACAAGGTCGAGAGATAATCAAAGGCATTGAAGATATCGAAGGCGACGCCTTACGAGATGTTCAAACCATTGCACGCAAATACGGAGCCCGAAAAGCCGCTATTTTAGCAGCACTCTGCAATTCCATTGGAATCATCGGGTTCTGGCTACCTTGGATTGCTAATATGCTTGGGTGGCTTTGGACAGGCCCCCTCTATCTAATCTTGCTTATTCCTGGATCAATCTGTGTTGCTGCTTCAGCCATTTTGATACTCCGAAAACCAGAAAGTAACGCAGCTAGAGCGAGTTTCTTTGACAAAATTGGTGCATATCTGGGATTATTTAATTTCCTGCTTGGATCTATCTTCATTATTATCTAAAAGGAGAGAAAACGAGGCTGCGAATTGCTGCCACAAGTGATATTCACTGGCCCCAATATCAGGGATTATTTATTAAATCGCTACGACAGCTACCTTCAAACCTTGACTTATTCCTTCTTGCAGGCGACTTGGTGAACCGGGGAAATCCTCGGAGCATGGCTCCTATCGTTGAGAAACTCAAGGAAGCCGACCTTAAATGCCCCATTGTTTCCTGTTTTGGAAATGATGACTACGATTCCATCAAGGAATCACTCCGAACCCAAGGAGAAGGGACAATCATCTTTCTTGAGGATGAGCTGATGACATTCACAATTCAAGGTAGGAAAGTCGCAATCATTGGAAGTCGGGGAGTGCTAGATCAACCGACTTTTTGGCAGTCACGAAACATCACAGGGATCCGTAATCAATATACTGAAAGGGTCGTCATCTTGGATTCACTCCTTACTGAAGCTAACGCTTTGAATGCGTACACGATTTTACTTACCCATTATGCTTCAACCTTTGTCACCTTGAAAGGTGAACCGAACAGAGATTTTGCGCAAATGGGCAGCCAGCGAGTCGAAGAACTCCTTCAGCGACACATACCTAAATTGGTGATTCATGGACATGCTCATCGAGGGCAACGAAAAGCAAAAGTGAATAAGATTCAAGTTTACAATGTAGCGCTTCCCTTGAATCGTGAAATCGTGGTCATCAAAAGCCCTTAGAACCGACCATAGAGATAAGCCGCGCGCTATCTCAGGGATTTAAGTCGGAAGAAAACCTGATTTCAGAAGCCTGTACGCCTATTTAACCAGCCTTGGAAAAGTATTTGTGGCGTTCAATCGACGAAAGGTTCATGTCCCAGCCAGCGGTGGATCCAAAAAACAGTGGTTTTTGCCCCTCCTGCCATATCAATATGGCTGAACGGTATTGCAAGGAATGTGGGCAAGTTTTTTGCCTACCTTGTTCACGGCAAGACCTAAGTGAATTCTTTACCTGTGCCAGGTGTGGACCGGACCACCTAGAAGAACAGGAAGAAGGCGAATGGATCTGCACTAAATGTGATGAACCTGCACAAATGGCAACACGGCGCGTCTATCTTTGCCCTAATTGCGGCTCTGAGGGAATCGTTCCTATTCACAATATGCGTCAAGAACTTGTGGGACGATTCAGGACAACATATTATCGACTCCGAACGGGACATGAATTGCTAGCTGGATTTGCGGCACGATTGCGGATTCTCCGGTGGCGAGTCCGAGAGCTACGTACTGCTAGTTTTCTTCATGATCCAGAAGTAGAAAAGGAACTCCTTGAATTGATGAAAAACGCCCTTCCGAGTGTACAGGAACGGATTCTATTCCGTGCCCGAAATGTGGTGGAGCGCCACCGGGCTAGTAAATATCGTTTCATGCAACCAGAACGGTGGACCATTACTGATTTTCCACTCTTGGCAGGTTTGATTGAAGCAATTCAAGAGGATGTCGCAGATTATCAAGCCTATTGTCGAGATTTGGTCAACGAATTGGATGTGAAGCTAGCAGCTATTGAAGCCCGGTTAACCCAGATTGCGGAGTGGCACAAACTCTTCAACGATCATATTGAATATTTACCTGTCATCGAAGATGAACGCCCTGTTGCCGCCATTCAACCAGTTAACCTGAGTAAGACCGAGGCAAACGAGGGAATGGGTAATGGCATTCTATTCATCACTTCCCGTCGACTTATCTTTCTTGGACGTAAGGGCTTTTTCAATAAGGAAACACGTGTGGTTCATACAGTAGCTCTGACTGATATCAACGAAGTAGAATTACAAGGTCGAATCCGACGAAAACTGTGCATTACCACTGACTCTGAGGAATTGAAAATCAGTGGACCATCGAAAGTTTTGGAAGAGACACCAGATGCAATAAATTTAGCGACGAGCTTTTCTGATCACAGCTTGGTAACCACTTCAGGCTCTCTACGTATCTTGAACCTAAAAGTCGATGTTTCATCACTCCGCGAGGAATTAGACCAACTAATTAATTATGCTATCTCCGCAGATGATACCGAGAAGCCTCATCAATCCGAAGCCATCAGACCATATCCTTATCCTGAGGGTCATTATCCGCGATTTAGTTCACGATCTGATGGGATAGAACGAGACCCTGTGTTTCAACTTGAACAGCAGCGGTTTAGCATCGAGTCCACGATGGAGTTGTTGAAGAAGCAGTTCGAGGAGGGCAAACTATCTGATGAAAAGTTCTTCAAACAGTATCGATCCCTGACTCAAGAACTTTATTTGGTTGAAGCCCAGATTCGTGATCTGCGACGACGCTAGCGCAAGAATAAGTCACTAAATATCAGAAACTCCGATTAGAGTGTCTATTCTTTTACTTCTTTTTTCAGACGTTCAAGCTCGCGTTTAGTGCGTTCTCGTCTTTCCTCAGAGGTTTCCAAGAGTTCTTCTTCGCCTTCAGGCACGGAAGGAAGTTGACCAGCCTCTTCAAGGGCAATCATGGTTTCGATGTCCTCGAGTTCAGCATCGACTTCAGCATCCATTTCCTCGTCTTCAAGACCAAGTCCTAGAATTTCTTCCGTGGCTTCCGCTTCCTCAATTAGAGCTTGCGTTTCTAGAATCACTTCACGAGCAACTTCTGGAGAAGCTGTTTGACGG
The DNA here is from genome assembly GCA_016550405.1 of archaeon. Next base: position 3,249 of record JABXGX010000094.1, read on the forward strand.
AGACCCTCCAGTTCGGTTCCGATACCTTTGAGAGCACTAATGACTTCTGTCTCTCCACGAGCCTGGTCGATGGCTTCAACGCCACGTTCCATCAAATCGATTTCTTGCTCAATTAACCGGGCTTTTCGTAGATACCGTTGGCGGCGACGGAGCTGGAGCTTAGCAGCTTTTCGATCACCCCGCCGAACATAACGAACTGCTTTGATGCGAGAGTCCTTGGCCTTAGTCTCATATTGTCGGCCACGAACTTCGAGTTTATCGGTCACCCGGTGGATACGGGCAATTGTATCTTCTTTCGGTTCAGGTTTTTTCGGAAATAGTTTTTCCCAGAATTTAGCCATTAGTCTAGCCCTCCTCCTTTAATCGCTCGATTTCTTTTTCAAGTTCCGAGACACGTTTTTCCGGTTCTGGCAAAGAGGTACCTGTTTCCACCTCAATTTCGGAATCGAGCTCTTTGAGAGCATCTTTCACTTCGCCATCAGTGACTTCGGTTGAAACCGCCATGCGATCCATACCCGCTTCGGCGACTTCCTGTGTCATTTCGAAGTGACGGAGGTTGCCTTCAATTTGATCAACAAGTTTTGCTACCTCAGGAACTTTCACTTGGTTCTTGAGTCCACCAAGGGCTGAGTTGAGTTGCCCAAGGATCTTCGCCACTTCACCCATGGCTTCACTTTGACGTAATTGTGTTTGTAATCCTTCGATACGTAGACGATAAGAGTCTACGCTAAGGGCCCACTTTTGAAACCGCAAATGATGTTGCAGGTACATCCGTGTGGCGTCCATATTGCCTGCAAGGCGGTATTTTTTGGCCCGTTGGCGGCTTTTACTCGCTTCTTTTTCGAGCATCTTCCGTTGTAAATCGAGCTTCCGACA
>JABXGX010000095.1 GCA_016550405.1 archaeon
ATGGGTATCTTGTCTTTGGCGTCGGTAAACTCTATTGCATTAACGATCAGCTGTCGGTCATTTCTGAACTAGATTTAGGTCAAACGCCAGAAGAAATCAGCAATGTATACACTCGAATTCGCCATGGTACCGATGATCCTCGGCTTAGAGAATTCTTCAATACCTTGCAATCAAAGAAGGTGGAGCGCATCTTTGTTGAATCGCAAGGATTTGCTGAAGAACTTTCAAGATTATATGACGTGCGAGGGCAACCGTATGAGGACGTGCGGTTTTGGCGCCGAGTTCGTCTGGATTTTCTTAGCAAAAATATTGCTTCTACGAATGGGGAAATGCTCCATGAGATTGCCGTTGAGGTTTCACGTTTAGCAATTCGTACTGCTTCTGAACAAAGTGACCAACTAATTATCCAAGCAATGAATTCTTTAGATGATGTCGAAAAAGCTCAAAACTTGATGGTTTCCCGACTTCGTGAATGGTTTGGTTTACACTTTCCTGAAGCAGCTCATGCGATAGAAAACGGACAATCTCTAGCTCGTATTGTAGCTGAAGGGGGAACGAGGGAGCAGATAAGCAACAAACCTGAATTAGTCCAACTTATTTCAGAATCAAGAATAAAACCAGAATTACTAGAGCAGTCAATGGGAGCGGAGGTTTCTGAACAGGATATGATGATGATTCAGGCATTGGCGAAACAGATTCTTGGGCTAAATGATTTCAGAGAACACCTTGAAAAGTACCTTGATGACTCGATGTTAACAGTTGCTCCGAACCTACGTGGATTGATAGGTCCTGTAATTGGTGCAAGATTAATTGGACTAGCGGGAGGAATTGAAAAGCTGGCCCGTTTTCCTGCAAGCACCATTCAAGTACTTGGGGCTGAACAAGCACTGTTCCGAGCCTTGAAGACCGGCGCAAAGCCTCCAAAACATGGGGTAATTTTCCAGCACACCCTAATTCACTCAGCGCCTTGGTGGCAACGAGGGAAAATCGCGCGTATTCTTGCTGGGAAGATCGCTATTGCAGCTCGAATAGATTTGTATTCAGGCCAATATGTAGCAGACGAATTAAAACAAAATGTTCTTTCACGAGTTGCAGAAGTAAAGCGAAAATATCCTACCGCTCCAAAAAAACCTCCCTCAAAGCCACAGAGACACCACCTGAAACGGAAACGGTATGGAAAACGGACAAAACCACATGCCCCGAACAAAAGAAGTAGCAAAACAAAGAGGAAATGAATATGACAACTATCAGTGAAGATGACCAGCGACCTGGTTTATTTTGGGCATTACTAGAATCAGGAACAAGGCGTCCTGCTACTAAGAACTTGTCTCCAGGGACCACCGTGTATAACGAACAGAAGGTTTCAGTGAAAGCGAATGAATACCGTATTTGGGATCCTTATCGAAGCAAACTATCTGCCGCTATTCTTCGAGGGATGGAGGCTTATGCTTTTGCACCCAAGCTGTCTGTGCTATATCTCGGTGCATCCTCAGGAACGACGGCCAGTCATGTTTCGGATCTCATAGGCGCTGATGGCCGTGTCTATTGCATTGAATTTGCACCCCGTGTCATGCGTGATCTCGTTCAAATTTCTGCTACACGAAAGAACATGATACCGATAATGGCAGATGCAAGATATCCTGAATCATATGTGCAAATTCCCGAGTTGGTAGATATTATATACCAAGATGTTGCGCAACCCAACCAAGCGAAAATTCTTGTTCAAAACGCTAAGCGATTTCTTCGAGCTGGTGGTACTGCTTATGTTGCCATTAAGGCCCGAAGTATTGACGTTGCTGCTAAGCCATCACGAGTATTTGAACGCGAGGAAAAGACATTAGCTCAATCTGGGTTTACTATGGTTGATCGTGTATCATTAGACCCCTTTTCAGCCGACCATATTTTTCTAAGCGCAGTTTATGGAGAACAATAGGGATGAAAAAATATTCGAGATTTCTCTCTGGTCTTGAGCGCGAAATAGCCCAGTTAAATGACCACATGCCTAAAACTAAGAAAGCCCTTTCTGAATTACTAAAAGAAAGTTCCCCGAGTTTCACCACTCGTGATGGGCAGCGGAGTGCTATTCGTTTAGAGGAATTAAGAAAATTAGCGGAGATCATTCCCTCTGAGTTTCATAGCCAAATTATGCTTCCCTTCATCCTTTTGAGAAGAACCTCCTTAGGTGCAGGAGCGCATACAGTTGGGGGATCTAAGCTTGAGCAGTTTGTTGTCTTACACATCCTCGGAAAAATTAACAATCCCTTCGAAGCTTGGCGTTCTGTCGAACTTCCCCGAATTATTTATTCGCCAGAAGTGGGTCTCTTAAAGCAGAAATTGCCGACTACTTTGACAATAGGATTTGGCAAATAACATGCCAACAAAACAAAACTATCTGGATGATGTGCGTGAGATCCTAGATACATCGGCTCGAGTCCATGCTACTACCTTTAATCCGGAATATTGCTTTGATAGTATTATCGATGAAGGAGATGTACGGATAGCGGTCAAGGCGAGTATTACAATTGACAATGTTGAGTCACATATCAGAGAAGAATTAATGAAAATCTGTTCAATTCTTCGGTGCACCCCATTAATCGTTGGAGAACGAACAAGGAAACGACCCTTGCAAGATGGTGTAGTGCATATACGAGGTTCGATTCCAGCAATTAGCCTTGAAACTTTTCGCCGCATGTTGGAAGAGAAAATATACCCAGTCCTTCTTACCAAAAAAGGTGGAATTTACGTCATCATGAATGGCGAAAAATTAAAGAAAGCACGTGAGGCGTTGAGCCTTTCTCGGGGTGACATTGCTAATGAACTGGGACTTTCCCGACGTGCAATATACGAGTACGAGAGGGGGTCAATTAGCCCGAAAATCGATATTGCTCTTCGATTAGAGGAGCTCCTAAACGCTTCACTCATAGAGCCCCTGAACCTCTTTGAGACTATAACATCCTCAAGCGATTCTCAACGAAGTGAAGAGCTCGTTACAAAGCAAACACGCCTTACGAAGCGAACGCTAGAAATCCTGTCCCGTTTGGGCTTCAATTCGACCATTGCACATGATGCCCCATTTGACTTATTAACTTCTCTTCAAAAGCATATTGTGCTCAGCTATTTAGAACAGCGTCTTGAGCGACTTAATGAAGATCGGCTTGAATTTTTAGCCAAACTGGCACAGGTACTCAAGGAGGAACCTGCAATAATCGCTTCTGACTCTCCCACTGTGGAAGCAATTAGTGGAATTCCAGTGATTTATCTTAAGGAGCTCATTTCGCTTGAGAACCCCAGTGAGTTTATCATGCTAATTCATAACCGTCGGGGAGCTTGATTTGTTCGAGGAGCACAAGGAAGGCGTTATAACCTTTCTGCGTCCACCTTTGCAAAAGGTTCCGACGACTAGTATGGCTGTGTTTTTCAACCCAAAATCTGAGCTTAATCGTGATATCACTATGGTTGCTTTACAAGTGTTCATTTTTGAACACAGAAAAGCGAACGTTCGGGTTTGTACACCATTAGCAGGAACCGGTGTTCGCCCTATCCGAATAGCAAAAGAAGTGAACGGAATCGGGAAGATAATTGTCGGTGATTCGAATCCTCAAGCTATTAAGCTTATTCAGAAAAACAGCGAAATGAATGCCGTTGAAGACATCCTTGAGATTTACAATAAGGAAGCAAATCATCTTTTAACCGAGTATGATACTTTTGAGAAGAAATTCGATATCATTGATATTGATCCTTTTGGGTCTCCCCGTGAATTCTTCACCTCTGCAATTAGAGCACTAAAACCTCCTGCCCTTCTTTGTCTTACTGCAACCGATATGCCAGTATTAGTAGGTATTCGTCGACGTACTTGTATCAAACGGTATGCTGCATTCCCTTTGAAAGTCGAATATGCTCATGAACTGGCTGTACGGATTCTGATAGGCTCAATCGTTCGAGAAGCGGCCTCGTTGAATATGGGATTAATTCCATTACTTTGTTTTTCAGTAGACCATTATATTCGGGTTTATTGTTTAGCAAAAGAGGGGGACGCAAAAACGTGGAAGGCAGTTTCGCAGCTTGGGTTCATTCTTCATTGCAACCAATGTGGGCATCGATCAGCTTCAAAGGGGCTCGTTCCTATGCTGAAAACTTGTCCTCATTGTGGATCAAAAAAGGTTGAACAGGCTGGGCCCCTTTGGATTGGAAAATTGGGGGAAGAATCATTTGTAAGAAAAATATTGCACGAACTTGACAGCTTTCAGTTGGGTAAAAAACAAAAAGCTTTGACAATGTTGACAAGAATAAGAGAAGAACTGAGTGGTCCTCCCACTTATTATGACCTCCATCGTCTGGCTGATAAGTTGAATGTTCCGATTCCACCGTTTCGCGAAGTGATTAGTAGATTACAAAAAAAGGGACTATTTTGTGTTCGAACACATTTTTCCCCCCATGCAATCCGGACTTCAGCGAGTGAGGAAAGCCTCAGTAAGCTACTTCTATCATTTGCAGGAGAGAAATAACGATATGAGCCGATGGAAAAGAGATGAAACTTACCGGAAACGAGCCCAAGAAATGGGTTACCGTTCTCGTGCAGGATTCAAAATTCTTGAAATGGATAATCGATTTGAGATTTTAAAAAACGCCCATCGGGTCGTAGATTTATGTTGCGCCCCTGGGTCTTGGTTACAAGTTGTCCGTGAACGATGTGATAATCCTGAATCGGTAATCGTTGGTGTAGATTTAACGTATGTGCGACCGATTCAGGGTGTGCGGATTATCCAAGAGTCTATTGAATCTCCGGATCTCATTCAACAGCTTCGTGATACTTTGCAAAAACCAGCTGATGTTGTACTCAGTGATTGTGCACCCAAACTTTCAGGAAGTAAATCTCTTGACCGAGAGCGCCAATTATGGCTCGCAAAACTTAGTTTTAAACTTGCTACAGAATTACTAGAGAGAAAGGGAAACTTTGTAACGAAAGTCTTTCAATCTGATGCATTTCGTGATTTCACCATCCGAGTGAAAGAGTGCTTCAAATTAGTAAAAACTTACAAGCCAAAGTCATCATTTAAACGAAGTCCTGAGATGTATTTAATTGCAAAGGGGTATCGTGGTAGCGAAAATCCTGTTAGTCAAGCCTTTCTTTAATCCAGGTGTTAAGCTTCTCACAGATCCAAGGACTAGTTGGCTGACCAGCACCACACTGATCAATATCTGGACATACAAAGCATGGACATCCTTCTAGTGTATCCCATTCTGATTCTTCTTCATTCTGCCAAAATATTCGAAGGGTTGCTTTTCCATCATGACTTTCTTCAACTTTTTTGACTTTTCCATTTTCTGTTAACAAGTCAATAATCTGAAGAAGCTTGGATTCGGACTGCTCTGTTCTTTTAACTAGCTCTGCAAGAAGAATGCCCTGCTTTCCTGCGTCCTTAAGGACCTCGATAGTACCGGATTCCATGACATCATCTAGGAAGCTGGTCCGATGAATAAAAAAGCTTTCAAACGCCAATGAAAAGAAAGGAAGAAGGGCGAAAGCATTCGCCCTATAAATACCCGTTAGAGGGGAACTTCAAGATCCAGTTTTTCAACAAGCTCTTTGTAACGGTTGCGCACTGTTACTTCTGTTACGCGGGCGACAGCAGCAACTTCGCGTTGCGTGCGTCGTGAATTTGCCAGAACGCTAGCAACATAGATTGCTGCAGCGGCTACTCCTGTTGGTCCTCGACCACTAGTTAGCCCCTTGTTAGCAGCCATTTTCAAAATTTGAATCGCTTGCGCTTGTACTTCACCGAGTAATTTCAGTTCACTGATAAATCGGGGAACATAATCTATGGGAGAGGTTGGGGGGATGGAAAGGCGAAGTTCGCGTGCGATAAATCGATAGCTCCGCCCAATTTCCTTCTTGCCAACTCTTGAAACCTCCGCAACTTCATCGAGTGTTCGAGGAATGCGTGATTGTCGACAGGCCGCGTAAAGGGCTGCTGCAGCAACCCCTTCAATTGATCGGCCTCGAATCAAGCGTTGTTCGACAGCTCTACGATAAAGCATTGCAGCGATTTCGCGAACGTTGCGTGGAAGACCTAGACTCGATGCCATACGATCCAGTTCAGAAAGAGCATAAGCGAGATTGCGTTCTGTTGCATCGGATACACGAATTCTTCGTTGCCATTTCCGTAGTCGATAGATTTGCGCCCTACGTTTTGGAGCTAAATCTTTCCCATAACTATCACGATTTCGCCAATCAATCATTGTTGAAAGACCTTTATCGTGGATAGTGAAGGTTAGAGGCGCTCCAACACGTGCCCGTTTATCACGTTGTTCTTGATCAAAAGCCCTCCATTCGGGGCCTTCATCGATAATTCGGTCGGTGAGTACGAGTCCACAGTTCATGCAAATGATTTCAGCTCTTGAATAGTCTTTCACTAATCGGGTAGTGCCACAATCAGGACAATGAGCGAGCGTAGATGCACTTACTTCTTTCGTCGTTTCACTACGCCTCCTTTTGGAGCCTTCTTTAGATAGAGAGTTGTCCCAGGAGGCACCATGGTGTCTGTAAGTCTCGCTTCAGGTTTTAATGCAGCAAACGGTTGAATAGTTGGTCCAAAGATATCAATCACTTTTCCCACTTGTTGAGAATGAGTTGAAAAAATGCGTGTCCCTAGTCGTACAGCACGATTTAGACGCGCAATGACATTTCCTTGCGCGGAAATGTGTAGAACGTGACCAATTCCTTGCAGCAGATCGACTCCTGGGAAGGCCAGAATTGCGTCGTGGGGGGGATTAGAAGGTGAGAAATAGACCGTCACTTAAAAACGTTTGCCTGCTTTTCTGCGTGAAAGCGTTGACATTTGTAACCCCAAGAGAAAAATCCGAAAATGAGGATTTTTCCAACGGTTGTTGTTGGCTTTACTGGGTTCGAGAGTTATCTCTTATTTCTTGCCCACTTCTTTCAAGGTTTTCATAATTTTAGCTAGTTCCTTTAGAAGTTGGGTTTTGGTTTGTTTCTCAGGTTTCTTTATCAACACGACACCTGATGTAGCCCACCAACTTGGAGGATAACGAACTTTTGATTCAACGGTATATTGAAGACCCAGTCGTTGGGCTGCCGCTGCAACCATTGATGTCGTTACTACTGTCAAGGCAAGTTTTTTAGGAACTCGGCGCCCCGAATGGCGACTACGATTCGCTTCGAAATAGGCAGGGTAGATGTAATAGTTTCCTGATTTCCGCATTCTAAACCGCCTTCATAGCCCCCATCTAGAGCACATAAGCTTTGCTTTTCTTGTAAGGGAGCAAGGTTCAAAAGTTTTGAGTAGCTGGATTGAAACGTCATGCACGAGTTTTCTACTGCAGTCAGTATTGTTGAAGCTGTAAAACGGACTGCAAAAAGTCATGGTGCTACAAAAGTAGTGAAAATAACTTTACAGATAGGTCAGTTTTCGATGCTGAATCACGATCAGCTTATTTTTGGTATTGAGATAGCTTCTAAGAATTCGATAGTAGAAGGTGCAGAGACAAGTATTGAGCCCCTTACTACGAGAATTCGATGCCGACAATGCGGTGCTGAATCTGATGTTACTCAAGAGGGTCCATTGTATGAGATTTTATCATCTCTGACGTGTTCGAAATGTAATACAAAGGATGTTGAAATTATCCAGGGACGAGAATGCATTATCAAGGATATTCAAGCAGAGGTAGAACAAGAATAACTAAAAGGTCTACTCAATTTTTATCGCATCTACTACGCCTGTTTGGCCGGGACGACTCGTTACGATTGCTTTGCCTTTCTCTGTCTCAATTATGGTCCCTTTGGTTATTATTCCCCGTCGATCAAAATCGACATTCGCAGGGTTCTGTAGGACTTGAATAATCTTGGCTTTCTCTGAAGTCCCTGAGGGTTTGTCTGTAACATTAGCGTAAGACACAGCAAGTAAACGATGTTTGATGTTTCCACCGAGGACTCGTTTGATACGGAGCTTTTTATCACCCATGATTGTTTCCGTGGCTTGACTGCCTCGTTCAAATTTGCGATGCTTCCGTGATGAGCGACGTCTTGCACCACTGTGATACCGTTTTGATTTTCCTTGCCATAAGGGCATTTCAGTAACCTCGGATTTGACACGAGACACTGACAAAGAGCTATAAACGTTTCGCCAACCCGACAATGGCAAAGAACTTTAGGTTCGTGAGTTTTGAGCTTCATATGTCAAGTCGGTAGTGATTCTTATGGTTGAAGAGAAAGCCTTTGTTGAATTAGCCCATGGTGCAGGCGGACGGGCTATGGCTCAATTTCTGTCGGAAGTGGTTTTTCCACATTTTAAACTCAACCGAGTTCAAACCGGAATTGGATTACCTGAGGCAGATGACGGAGCAACGATACCACTTAGAAAGCATGAGGTAGTAGTTTCCACTGACAGCCATACAGTATCCCCATTATTTTTCCCCGGAGGCGATATTGGAAGGCTTGCAGTGGCGGGTACAATTAATGACGTGGCGATGATGGGAGCACAACCATTAGCGATGACCAGTGCATTGGTTATTGAGGAAGGCTTTCCAATTAAAGATCTTGACGCGATTTTGGATTCAATGGCGACAACAGCTGCAGAAGATCAAGTAGCAATCATTGCAGGGGATACTAAAGTTATGCCAAAAGGAGGACTTGATCAGATGATTATTTGCACAACTGGATTTGGTTTGGTCGATAAGGGAAAGGCGATTACTGACGGGGGGATCAAAGTAGGTGATAAGCTAATTATGACAGGAACAATTGGCGATCATGGCATTGCTTTGTTAGCAAGTCGTGAAGGACTTACCTTTGAAACCAATTTATTATCAGATGTTGCGCCCCTATGGTCCTTGATTCATAAGGCTTTGCAGGTGGGAGGAATTCATTCAATGAAAGATCCTACGCGTGGAGGACTTTCAGCTGCTTTGAACGAGTTAGCAAAAAAGTCAGGTGTTAGCCTGATAATCAATGAAACCGATCTTCCTTTTCAGCGTGAAGTTCTTGCTGCAAGCCAAATGCTGGGGCTTGATCCACTTCAGGTAACATGTGAAGGTAAAGCCTTAATTTCTGTAGAAGCTAGCAAAGCTGATGCAGTTTTACAGTCAATTCGTAACTCAAAATACGGAAAACATGCACAAATTATTGGGGAGGCTACGGATGAACGACCTGGTTTAGTTATTATGAAAACCGAGGTCGGTGGTTCTCGAGTCATCCAGAACCCATGGGCCGAAGCTATCCCCAGAGTGTGCTAGTTTCATACTATATTGCGCAATCTTGTGTAATTCCGAGATTGATTTCATAAAGGATCTGTGTAATTTGTTCGTTTAGTTCTGGTGCACAGATTGCAGCAGGTTGAGGAGTGATAAGTCGATCACGGTATTTTGTGAGGAATAGTTTCATAATCCGTTTTGCGAGTGTTTCGATAATAATTGGATTAGATGTTTTTGTACTACTGATGACCAAAAGCCCGTTTTGTAGTGGATGGAAGGTATACCTACAAGGCTCAGTTGTAACTGTCTCTATTCGTCCATCTGTTACTTCTTTCGCAAATAGAGATAAGGCAATGAAAAAACCTCCAAGAATTGCTGGATCGGGGTGATTTTCATGCGAAGTAAAAATTCGATAATAGAATGGACACCCTGACTCTTTCAGAATAAAGAGAGAATTAAGTCCTTCAGGCGGGTTGATTGGCGAAGCTTTGTCACAGGAGGAAGTAGGTATTGATGTTTGAGGGATTCTTGCCAAACTTGAAGCCTCGGGATAATTAGCTTTACTTGAGTTTGTAGAACCAGATATAAACTAACAAAGTTAGGATGAGATTTTTCAATCAGAGTATGATGGACTGGCTATTGCTCAGCCGCTGACGCTAATTCTGATTGTTCTATTCGAATCTGCTTAATCATTCTTCGTAGTTGACCTTTCAGTTTGTCAGTATCATATTCGAAGCCAAAATAATCTGCAAACATTTCAGTGGTCCTAAGTTCTTTAGTTCGTCCCGCTGGATTGGATTCTATGAAACCATGTGATTCCAGCATTTTGATGTGCTTATAACTATGCGAACCGCGATATAGTACAACATTCGATTGGAGAATGGGTTGGGAGAGGGCGATATAGATGAGCGTTTTCAGTTCACCCAGTGATAGTAATCCCTGTGGAGCTAACTCACCCACCTTTTCACTGAGTTCAGGATCTAATTGGAGGACAAACCGCTGGCGAGGAAGTCGAACAATTTCTAAAGCCCCTGATCGATTATCATATTCATCTATTAGCTCTTGGACAGATTCTCGTACCTGCTTCAAGGTTGGTATTTGTGTTGCCTGTTGGATTTCATGAATGGTGAGAGGTCGCCCTGCAATGTAGAGAGCTGCTTCAACTAATCGAGTTGTTTCATCCACTGTTGAATCCCTCCTCGCTGCTTAGTTTTTGGACTAAAATCATGAGGTCTCCATTTTGGAGAGCCTGTGTGAGGCGAATTTTGCCTTCGCCTAATAAGTAGAGGAGAGTTAGAAAAACTCGAATAATATCAATATGTGACATCCCATGAACAAAGTCGACAAAAGAGATTGGGTTACTTTCAAGACTTACTTCAAGCAACTTTGTGTATAATCCCTTCATTGATTTGGTCAGTTCAACTCGTGATCCATCAAATTGGGGGATCGTTGGGAAAGAATCACTATTTTTTGTTTGCTTTCGAAACCGCTTCTTAGGCGGAAAGACAATTTCACGGAGTGCTTCAAGAAATTCTGCTGAGGATGTGGGACGAATATTTTGCCGAAATGGGGGGCGAATAGGAGGTAAGAAGATATCATCTTCGATTACTTTGATTATTTCTTCTTCCTCTCGGCCAAACTCAAGTAAATATTCAGTTTTTAATCGGAGAAGTATCGCCGCAGAAAGTAGTGCGCGACCACAAATGCGAAAATCGATGTACTCAGCTGTTAGTAGTCGACCAATGAATCCATTGACTAGTTCGGCTAGGTCGAGCTCCCATGGACTAATCTTTTGCAATTCTAAGATATCAGTGAGAACTCGCCATGGTTGATGAAACCAGAATGGTTCAGGGCTACTTTCCGTCAATGAATTATCTTTCTCCAGTTTCTTAGCAATTTTGTAGTACTTGATAAATGCGTCCTTATAATCTGATGTATTATCTGCTTTTCACTATGTTTTACTTGTGCCTTCAATCATAAGAAGACCTTCTTCAAATTGAACTGAAAATACTTGAGATACCCCATCTACTAGTGCAACACCAAGTATTGTTTTAGCCAGTCGGATTGTAATCTCGTTGTGTGAAATAATAAGAAATTGTGAATTTTCAGCAAGATTTGCAATTAATCGCGCAACGCGATCGGCATTATTTGGATCTAAGGCTTCGTCGACTTCATCAAGGAAGTAGAAAGGAGCCGGTTGATGGAGTTGTAAGGCAAACATAAAGGTTAATGCTGTTAGTGCTTTTTCTCCCCCAGAGAGGGCGTCGAGGTATTGAACACGTTTACCTGCGGGACGAATTTTCATTCGCATTCCACCTAAGAACGGATTCTCAGGATTCTCTAATTCGAGCTCTCCCTCACCCTGAGTGAGTTGTTGATAAACGTCAGTAAAATTCTGTGAAATACTATTAAACGCCGCCATAAACACGCGAAACTTCTCTTCTTCTGCTTTCCGCATTGCGTCTAGAATCGCTTCGCGCTCTTCACGTATTCGGGTTTCCTTTTCTAATATCTCATCATAAGCATGGCGAATTTCTTCAAAGCGTTCAACAGCCTTTTGATTGATAAGGCCTAATTGTTCCCTCTCCTGTTGGAGTTCAGAAATTTGTCTGCGTAAGCTGTGTACCTGGACGGGTTCTAACGGTAGCAACGGAGGTTCTAAACCTTGAGTTTTCTCCTTCTGAGCATCATAACGTTCCTGCCAGTTTTCTATCCGACCTTCAATTTTTGACTGGTTCATTCGTTCTTCATTGATTTTATCGAATAGTTCGTCGATTGTAATTCCTAATTGTTGTGTTTCTTTTTCACTTTCCCTGATTCTTTCTTCTATTGAGTGAATTTGTTCATTCAGGTTATTAACCTCAGCTTCGAGTGTTTCTATTTTGTTCTGGTGCTCTTGGATTTGTTCTTGAGTGGTTGCTAATTCTTTTTCATTCTGTTCTAATTCGGCTTTCGCATTAGAGAATTCTTCAGATAATCGTTTAATCTCACTCTGTGAGTAACGAGCTTCGCTAACCTTTTCGGTTAGTTTAAGTTGGGTTTCTTGGAGTTGTGATTCGTAGTCGTCTAGCTGAGTCCGGAGCCCAGTGAGATTTGGATCTAAACTGCTTCTTTCTAGTAACGATAAGCTTTCTTGTAGTTCTTTTCGCTTGTCGATGAGCTCATTGATTTCAGATTGATCTGTTTGGAATTTATCGATTAAGGATTGGTGAGAGTCTTGTTCATCTTTTAGTGATTCACGCAGTTTGGAAATGCTTTCCTTAAAATCAATGAGTTCTTCTTCTTGAGCAGTGGCAAGCTCATTTGTTTTGTTAAAGTTCGTTTTCACTTCTTCAAGCTGATGTTGTTTCTGGCTAACCTGACTATCTAATTCACTGATTCTATCAAGCCATTCCTTGTATTCAGCGGCTATTTTGGTTTGAAGTGCGCGCAATTCTTTGAGCTTCTTTTGTAATTCTGGAATTCTTGTCTCTTCTTCCAAAGTAAAAGATGAGAGTCCTTTATAGAATCCTCCTGTTAGAGTTCGATTAGGTTCGACGACATCACCATCAATTGTAATCTTACGGACACTAGGAGCTGTGATATTCCGTGCTGTTTTCAAATCCTTGACGATAAGCGTGCGGCCAAAGACATAGTCGAATGCAGGACGATATTTTTCATCAAAGGTGAGTAAGTCCATCGCATTTCCGACAACTCCTTTTTGATCACTTTTTTGTGAATAAGGATTTGTCTTAATTGTATCAAGTGGAATAAAGGTCGCACGTCCTATTCGACTCTTTTTCAAATGTTCAATGCATTTTGTAGCGGTTTCTTCAGTATCAACAACGATGAAATCTAACCGGCCACCACCTGCGACCTCAAGTGCAGTAGCATGCTTTGTAGATGTCTTTCCTAGGCTGCCAAGTGTTCCGTATACACCAGAAATTTTGTTCTCTTTCGCAAACTTCAACGTTGCTTCAGTCGCTGCTTTCCTTGTTAACCCATACTTCTTGAATTCTCGAATTGTTTTCAATCGTGTTTGAGCTTCAAGGAGTTCTTCTTTTGAGTCTTGGATTAGCGAATTGAGTTCGTCCTGTTTGTCCAATTTTTCTTGCATCGACAATTGAAAGGCGTCTTTTTGGTTTAGCAACTCGGCTACTTCAGATTCTAGATTGTGAATCTGGGTTTCGAGATTTTGGCATTCTGCTTGTGCTTCGTCTCTTGCATATTCTTGCTCTGGAAGAAGTGCATAGCTGTTTTCAATTTGCGTTTTCAGGTCAGAGACACGCTTTTCGGTGACGTGATTCAGAGCAGATGTTTCCCCAAGTTCACTTTTCTTAGTCTCAATGACTTGGGTTAACTCTAGTATCTGTTCCCTCAGCGAGAGATATTCTGCATCGGGAGAAATAGTTTCTTTAGACAGTTCTGAGAGACGAGTTCGAATAGGGGCGATTTGTGCTTTCAATGACGTCTCTTCAGCTTTTAGTGCCTTAATTTCTTCGTTAAGTTCTGAATATCGCGTCTGTTCTTCTAAGTGTTTAGAGGAAAGATGGTCAACACTTGCCGATAATAACGCTTTTTCTTTGGTTAGTTTGTCAGAGGTAAGCAAGAGACCCTTCAGAATTTCACGTGTCCGTGTTTCTTCAAGTTCCTTTCCTCGTTGCTTCTGGTCTATTTCTTTGATTTTCTTTTCATCAACGAGAGCGTGTTGTTCTAATTCGAGTTTCCGCTCTTTCGCCTCTTTGCGTTGAGTTTCTAATTCTTTGATGGCAGAAGAATAGGTTTCGAATTCTTCTTTCATTGCATTCAAGCGTTCTTCAACCCTGGCTAGTTCCGCAAAAACTAGATCTCTTTCGAGTTGTGTTAGATTATCTGTTATTTCTCGCCAGCGGAGGGCATCCTTTCGGTCCTTTTCTAATCGAGTGTATTCTAGTCGAATTTCTTCAGTACGAAGTTGTACCATATGCAGGTTTCGATCAACTTTAACTAATTCGCCTTCAATTTGCTGCTTCTTTTCATCAAAGACAGAAATTCCAGCAACTCCCTCAACAACCTGCCGAATTTCTGTTGGGGTCATTGTGATGACATTGGCTAATTCGTTTTGCATTACAATATTATGACCTTCGGGGTGTAATCCAGCGACAGCAATTGTGTCAATCATTTCGGTCCGGGTGACCCGTTTACCCCCTATCCTGTAAGCACTAATTCCAGTTTCGTCAACTTCGCGACTAATGGTAACTTCATCAGCATCAATAGGAAAATGCCGATCTGCATTATTAAAGACAAGACTAACTCGAGTGAGTTTAGCAGGAGAATTACTGGTTCCGCCATTGAATAGTAACGAAGCAAAGTTCTCGGCACGAAGAGATTTGCTACTTAGGCGTCCAAGTACAAAGCAAACAGCGTCCAGAATATTACTTTTGCCACAACCATTTTCACCAACAATTGCGGTGAATCCCCTACTGAGGTCAATTGTGGTTTTTCGTGAACTGAAGCTCTTGAACCCTTGAATGGTTATTTGTTGTAAATAAGCCACGTGAAAAACGCCTACACTCTTACTTTTATAGTTTGGTCAAACGCCCCTGAGAGAGGCATTTCCCATAGAAAAAGGTCTCGAACCTACTTCTGAATGCGAAATGCGTGAGTATTTATTGAAATCTGTTGCACGTCGGGATTTAGCTGGTACCAATCTTTTCAACCGCAGAGCGAAGACTCCGAATAATTAAACCTAGACTGGGAGCGGCATCTTTTCCGGCGATGGCAATGACTAGGGTTTTTGACGCAGTGACGGCCACGGTATAACCTTTGTCTGTTTCCAGATACATCGATTGTACTGGACCTTGATCGACAGCTTTGCTTACAGTTTTGGTTTCCTTCAAGAGAGTATTAATGCTTGAAGTAATGTTATTATGGTCCATATCTCGCAGAGTTTGTCCAGCAATTACCTTGCCTGCTTGAGAGGCTGCAATAATCCCCTCAAGTTCGGGAATAGTGTCCATGATTTCTGCAAGAATCTGTTCAACTTCTTTCTTTCCGAGCATGAAAGCCACACCCATCGCCAGAGAACTTTGGCAATATGGTTGCGATAAAAAGAATTTGGTTTCCTTGGTTTAAAAACTGTCCGTCAGAAAGACAGAAGGAGTAGATTTTTTCAAAACTTCGCCATTATCTCCGAACAAGAGGGAACTTTTATAACTTCAATAAGAGACCACTAGTCAGTGGCTAGAGAGTGTGGAGTACAATGATTGGCGGAAAAGCACTAAAAG
>JABXGX010000096.1 GCA_016550405.1 archaeon
AATACTTTGGTCATCTTCATTTGTCATTATTAAATTCGGCCTTACTGAAATTCCACCGTTAATCTTTGCGGGATTACGGTACACCATAGCTGCAATTATTCTCTTGGTTGCAGCACTTCTAATTCCCTCACACCGCAAAGAAGTCAGGGCGTTGCCTAAGAGTTGGTGGTACCGATTGACCCTCTACGGTCTTGTTTATTACACAATAACAATGGGCACACAGTTTATTGGATTAGCACTTCTCCCAGCACTCACAGTCAGTTTTATCCTTAATTTCACAACAATACTTGTTGTTATTTTTGCATTCTTTTTCCTACAAGAAAAGCCAAATCCCAAACAGATTGCTTTAGTACTTGTTGCCTTATTGGGAGCATACTTCTATTTTTGGCCCATTGATATCATTAGTAGCTCCTTGTTTGGTATTGTAGTAGTGGTCGTTAGTCTAGTGGCAAATGCGTTTTCAGCGATTATTGGTCGGGGCATAAATCGTTCGCTTGAAGTGTCTGCTCTTGTCGTGACAGCTGTTAGTATGACGATTGGAGCCATGTTCCTATTAGTTGCTGGGTTTATCACGACTCCAGTAATCATTCTTTCACCATTGGGGATTACTACAATTCTTTGGCTAGCGATTGTCAATACCGCAGTTGCTTTCACTCTTTGGAATAAGGCCATGCAGAAACTCAGTGCACTAGAAACAACTATCATCAATAGTACCATGTTAGCCCAAATTGCCATTCTTGCGTTCATCTTTCTTGGTGAAATTCCGACACTAGTTGACTGGCTGGGAATTATCCTGGTAATGATTTCAGCCATGTTTATCCCGTTGCTTCGTACTCGGAAAAACGAGGTTCAATCAGCCTAAGAAAGAGTCTTATTTGGGTGTGACTAATATTCTTTAAAGGCTCTGGCGGGGAAGACATGAGCGAGACAGCGGTAGCCAGCAAAACGGAAATCGTTCAAGAGGCTTTGCTAAATTATCTCCAGAGCGTGAAGACGTTTTACGCTGAATTGTATTCCCCCTCGAATATCACAAAGATGGAAGCACTGCTACCAACTGAACAAATAGGGCAAAGTGATGAACCAATTTTTATCCGTCTTGCCCGGGCAGAAAAATGGTGGTTGTCAAACCTCTTTCTGAGTTTATCTAAAATTGATCAGATTTTAACGAATATCGAACGATGGCGAATGTGGTTTTTGGATTTAGTCGATAACTTAGAATTTACAGAAGAAAATATCCAGCTTCTTACTAAGGGACCTGACGCCGTTTATGATTACTTAAGTAGTCGAAAACTAGATGAGGGCTATGTTCGATTAGTAGTTAACAATGCCACCAATGATTTTCTTGAATATATTCATGGAACTCGAGAAATTTTAGATGAACTCGTTAGCCTAGATGAGTTTATCCAGCGTTTAGAAAGTCCTGTATTACAGATAGTAGAGCTTCGGCTTCAACGAATCAAAGAGGTCAATTATAAGAAATTGTTACAGCAAATGCAGCAATTGCTAGCAGCAACATACAATGCCCCTGATCAAGAAAATTTCCTGCGTAATTTAGCGGCTCTTATACATATCTTTGCAGGCTGGCGACAAATGATTCAACTGGATGATTCCACCTTGGACAAACCGGAGGCTATTAGTCAATTTGTTAAAGAAGCTCGAAAAACCGTGAATAAGCTTAACCAACTCACTCGGAATTTCCAAATTTTTGTGGAATCACGCAACCAAGCTGATTATTACCTTCGACAAGCTGAACTATCCACGATTCGGATGATGCTTAGTTATGAAGGTACAGCTGAGAAGTGGTGGCTAGAATATATACAAGCTGATCCTGAGAAAATTAAAGGATTTATTCCAGAAAAACTGGATTCTCACCAATTATTAATCGGCGTAACCCACAGCCTAGCTCTTCTTGAGGATTTGGAACAAAGGCTTTTTCCTCAAATGCCAAGCCTGAAAACCACTGTCGGGGAATTAGGAAAGTTTCTCCAAAGCAATGCCATTGAATTGTATCAAGAAATTAACCAATCGCGTCTTGCTCTATGGGAGAAATATGAAAAATTACTGGTTTCAAATCTGATGAAGCTTCGCAAGGCACTTCACGACCTCATCAAATACCAAGACTTGAACCGTGACCGCTCTTGATAAAGGTCATGTTCGCGGGTAATTATTTAAATAAAGAGTCCAGTGGAGCGTAGTATTCGGAACACTATGTGAAATGCCATGCAAGCTGTTGACTCAAAGATTAAACATCCTCG
This sequence comes from archaeon, assembly GCA_016550405.1. The sequence goes on from JABXGX010000096.1 coordinate 2,256, forward strand.
TCGCAGCTATATTCTCCTCTTATTGGCAAACATGTCTTGGATATTTGGGGTCTATCTTTATAGTAATTTCATCGGTTTGTTCATGCGCGAAGAACTTGGAGCTAATTCCGTACAGGTTGGATATTGGTCGACAGTATTTATTCTCAGTATGCTCCTATTTATTGGTCTTGGTGGAATATTGACAGCAAGACTTGGTGAAAAACAGGCTATGATTTTAGGCTGGATCGTAATTATTCCTGCTCCCCTCATCTACCTTTTTGCTATGAATTGGCAAATGGTCCTGGTTGGAGCCTTCCTAGAAGGGGCAAGCATGCTCGCCGCAGCCCCCATCGGATCATATATCACAAGTTTATCAGGTGGTGGTCAAAGAGGCCGTGCCTTTGGTGGATCCGCCGCCTCCATTGCGCTTGGAGGAATACCAAGCCCTGTTATCGGAGGACTCATTATTACTCTCTTTAGTTACTCACTAGTGTTTCTCATTTCGTTCATCCTTTTTATCGTGAGTACCATTATGGTCCTGCCAATTTCCCCAATTCCTACTACTCGAAAAGAAAGAGCAGCACAGCGAAGCTGGAAGTTCTTTAAAAACCGTGTGTTTATCTTCGTCACGTTATTTTGGTTTTCAATTTCCACATTGTTCTGGATTGCCAACATGTTTGTGCCTTTATTCCTCTATGATAGGTGGGGGTTGACTGAAGCACAAATTGGTGCACTAGGTTCCATCTCAAATGCCTCGGGCTCAGTGTTAGGACCTGTAATGGGATGGATTGGTGACCGTTGGTCTTATGTTGGTGCATTAATATTTCCAGTCATTGGCATTTTGGGGTTTTATGGAATTCTCATGATAAATCCTTTGCCTACCTTACTGCCCTTATTGTATGTTATTTATGGGTTTATCCATTGCTTCTCCCTTGTTTTAGCAGTTCTCTCACATAATATTCCCCGTGGTCAGTTACCAGATGCCCTTGCCGCATACAATCTTATCGGACGATCATTATCTCCTATATCACCCATTATCGGAGGATTGACCTTCGCAATTTCCCCAGGTTTTCCATTGTTGATTGCATCTGTATTAATGCCCATACCGTTGGTGATTCTTTTCTTTCTAAGGCGGGCTCAATTACACGAAAAGAAAATAACGACACAAAAAGAAGAAACAATGCCAGCTCCTTTCGAAGAGATACACCCTGGTATCTAGTGCTTAGACATATTCTTCAAAAACATGGCCAGTGATTGCCACGGCAACTCGATTTAGCCCATAAATTTGATACAGAGGACTCTCGATCTCCTTAGTTAGATTAAGTGCTTTAGCAGCATGTCCGTTTTCTGCCATAGCCTTAATGATTTTTAGTTGCTCGACGCTGCGAGCCTTTTTCCGTTCTAATTCTTTAGTCACTTCTAAGGCAGCATCATATCGTTCTTTTCTTGTGAGTGCATGAGCAATCTCAGTGAGAGCAGCGATTCGTGAACCTTTCACTTCTAAGCGCATCGCCATTTGGGTAGCCTGTTTCACTTCGCCCAGTTCTGCAAAGCCACGAACCACTTCAATCAAGGCGTCAGGGGGGACATCCTCATCGAGCTTTTCTGTAACCTTTATTGCTTTCTTGATTTGCTGGTTTTCCACTAGCTCCCCCACAACTTTAGCAACTAGAATAGCTCGGGCATACCGATTTTCGATGTTCCCAATCAATGCTAACGCCATCGATTCCTTCCCGTCATCAACTAATGCTCCGATAAGAGGAGCAAGTACAACGGTCTGATGGTCTTCACTTATGACTTCCCCATACATCTCAAGGGCTTTAGGCAAAGCCCTCATCCGAGCCAGTGCCGCACATACCTCGCCTAAAGCCTCAGGTTTCCATCCTTCATCCTCAATATTTGAAAGCAAATCCATTGAATCAGATAATCGATTATCCTTTGCTAATGTTACAATAGCACTGCTTAAAACGCGTCCTGCCTTTTCTGTATCCTCTAACTTCTCAGCAACTTGTACCGCTGCACGAATCTGCCCATTAATGGCTAACGACTCTGCAACTGCAGCTTGAGAATGAACCCGTCGAGTCTTGCTCTCGATTTTTCCAACAACTTCTAAGGCTTTATCCACTTCCTGTGCATTAGCTAATGAACGAGCGATTCCATCCAGAATATAGTCACGGTCTTCCTCGTCTTTTAGACTCAGTGCGATTTTGATGGCTTCATCAGAATCTTTACACCGTCCTAAGGATTTTCCAACAATTGTTAGAGATCGCCATCGAGGGTTCCCAGGTCGAACCCCCTTAGCCAATGCAAGTGCTTCATCACACAATTCCATTGAAGCATGAGCCGAACAAATGTCTGCCTTTGCTAGTTCTTGATCCCTTTCTTCAAGCTTTTGAGCTAGTTCAGCTGCTTCATGAAGAATTTGACGCGCTTTGTCTTCTAGCGTCTCGGGTTTCTGCCATTTATTCTCCTTCTTCTTTTTCTTTCTCCAAGACATTGGCGTTCCCTTTACAAACCCGAATCCGTGACGCAAGTATAGAAACTGTGCATGAGTGCCTTTATAGTATTTTGCAGTACTTTGCACCTACATGAACAATACTAAGGACATTTCAACCTCATCCTGTTATTGAACAGCAAGAACTTGTGGAACGTGAAATTTAGAAAATAATAAAGCCATAACTCATTTTTTATCCTGAACGAACAAAACTTCATCTGATTTTTCAAGACTAGCAGGTTGAATGGTTGATAGCGTTTTCAGGGCAATTTTGAACGCAGGCACAACATTCAACGCAGGCATCAATATTCGGTGCCGTGGATTTGCCATCAACAATTTCAAAAACATCTGAGGGACACACGTCTTTACAGACTGCAGCCCCCGTGCATTTGTCATAATCAATTTCGATGGTGAAATCGCCTTCTTCATTCTTGTAAGTTTTAACTACCATGCTGAATTATCCTCCTGCAATGCAGGAATGGTTTGTACAGTTTCTATTCAACTGCATTTAAAGCCTTATCCCTTTCTTATTCAGAAATAACCCATGCACCGATAGCTCTATAAATTTAATAAACACTACGATGCCAAACGAAGCGAAGCACTTCCTTGATGACGATGATCAAAATCAACTACCAAACCCAAGACGAGGAAGAGACCATAATCGAATTCGATACATGTCCACCCACGCTAGACCTCACCGAACTTGGTATCATCTCAATCGATCTCTCATTACTTCAATCATGCACAACCCTTGAAGTGCTTAACTTATACGATAACCATCTTGACTATATTGATCTTACTCCGCTCCAAAGCTGTGTAGGTCTCCAAGAAGTCTATCTTGGTGAAAACGAATTGGTGCATTTGGACTTGTCTCCGCTCAGAAAATGTACCAATCTACAAATCCTCGAGTTACATCAAAACAAATTCGAAACGCTCAATCTTGGTCCTTTATTGCATTGCACGCAATTAAAGCGACTAGATTTCGCTAATAACGCCTTGCAAATGCTAGACCTTGGTCCATTGTGGAAATGTACCTTATTAGAGGAACTCGATCTATCAGAGAATGAACTTCATGAACTCATCCTTACTCCCCTTTACTACTGCACGAATCTCCTAGACCTTGATATATCAGGAAATGATCTTGATCATCTGGACATCTCTCCCCTTTGGAATTGCAAACAACTTCAATCATTAAATCTCAGAGCCAACCGAATTGAACAAATTGACCTCCGCGCATTATATCACTGCGAGCAACTCCGAGAGCTAGAACTCAGCCAAAACAAGTTAAAGCATATTGATCTAAGTCCGTTATGGCACTGCCGGAAGCTTGAGGCACTCTGGCTCGCGGAAAATTTGTTGACACAACTTAATCTTGCTCCTCTGACACATTCGACCAGTTTGAAAACATTAAACCTGACCCAAAACGAGTTAAATAGACTTGACCTCTCCCCTCTCCTCAAAGGTCAAACCGATTTCAACCTCTTCGTTGACCCAGATGTCGATCTTGTTGCTGATAGCCGTTTGAAATCAGCCCTGTGGAAACACTCGCCTGCTACCTTTGAAGAACTGATACCAACTATAATTTGGTATGGAGAACCCCAAGTTGTTGCGGACAGCAGTCAAGAAGACCAAGCCACTCTCGAGGGTGACACTTCTCAATCAGCAATAGGGCGGATAATTAGCCTAGAGCATATCGGAAAAGAATTTCTCACCCATCTAATGAAGCAAGGCTGGCTAATCCGAGTAGAAACTGAAAACGGTTTTGAATATGTTCTTTCTCCAGATGGAGAAACCAAATTAAGAGAAATTGGGCTAGACCTTTGATGGGTTGGTTTACCGTAATCCTTTTAGGGCAATCAAAGGTTCTGCTTGCCCAGAGAGCGAGAGACCATTGTGCGCAAAGAGACGTGCTGCACAGGCTTTTGCCATCATATTCGTGTGAGAATATATTCCAATTCAAGTTGAAAGGATTGAACCCCAATGGTACGCGTCAAAAGCCCCGAAGAAATCCAACGCATGGTGAAAGAACATCCCATGAACCTCCGTCGTATCTTTAGTATCACTGCCCACATTGATCATGGAAAATCAACGGCATGCGACTACCTCATGCGACGGGCAGGACTTCTAAGTGATACTTATGCAGGACAAGCCCGAAAAACCGATACTGACGACGAGGAACAGGAAAGGGGAATAACGATCTTCACTAGCGTAGCTCTTCTTAATTACAAATACGAGGATAAAGACTATCTTCTCGAACTCAACGATACCCCCGGGCATATTAGCTTCACAGGAGAGGTCAGCCGTGCCTTGCGTGGCAGCGATGGTGCAGTTCTCCTCGTTGATGCACTTGAAGGCGTCATGACCCAAACTGTCACTAACATCCACTTAGCTGTTGGCAATGAATGGACCAAACCAGTTCTCTTCATTAACAAAGTCGATCGCCTCACCAAGGAATTGAAGCTAAAACCAGACAAAATCATCGAACGGTTCAGTCAAATCATCAAAGAGGTCAACGAACAAATCGAAGCCGTATCTCCCAAGGAATTCAAGAAAGAATGGCAAGTGAATCCCGCTGATGGCCGCGTCATTTTCGGCTCAGCAAAAGATGGATGGGCTTTCACAATTCCCATGCTGCAACGCAAAGGTGTAGAAAGTGCAAACTTTGTAATCGAAAAATATGACGAAGCGGTTAAAAATGACACAGATGAACCCATCAAGTGGCTTCGTGAAAACTTCCCTCTTGACGATGCACTCCTTGAAGTTATTATTACCCACCTTCCTAGCCCTGAACAAGCAGCGCCTTATCGGATGCGCCGCCTATGGGGTGAACGAATCGACGAAGTCAAAGACTTCAAAAGCATCGCGGAAGCCGGTGACGATCCCATTAAACAAGCCGCATATGGAATGCTTACCGTAGACCGGAATGCGCCTTTAGTCGGAATGATAACGAAAATCTTCATTCATCCTCGAACAAAACGCCCTACCCTGATTGGTCGAGTCTTTAGTGGGACTCTCCGCGAAGGTGATGAAATCTATTTACTCAACGCAAAACGCGCGCTCCGAGTACGCCGTCTAGGTGTCCAAGAACTCGATAGCCTGCTCCCAGTGCCTATCGTTCCCGCTGGGAACTTGTTTGCCTTAGAACTTCCTGAAATTCAGCCTGCAGGCGAAACTTTTGTTCTAATCGAAAACAAAGACTTCCCACCATTCGAGAAAATCCGTTATGTCTCCGATCCCGTTGTTAGCAGGAGCATTAAACCAGATAACCCCCAAGACCTTTCAAAACTTGGCGATATCGTCCGAAAATGGGTACTCGCAGATCCTACTGCTGTGTTTCGGAAAGATGAGGACAGCGGTGAATACATTCTAAGTGGAATTGACCCGCTTCAGATTGAAATCTTAACAAAACGAATTGCCGAAGAACTCAATATTATGATTGGAATTCCCATTACGGTCTATCACGAATCCCCCATGGCTCAAGGATTCCGGATTCGAACTAAATGTCCTGAGTCACTTAATCGCATAGAAATGGAAGTTGAACCTCTTGAGCCAGAGATAATTCAACTCATTCGTGATGGCAAGCTCGACGAATACATGGATGAACGTGACCAAGCCAAAGTCATTAGTGAAGCCGCAGGATGGGATAGAAAACTCGGACGAAACATTTGGGCTATCGAAGGTACCAATATCTTACTTAATCTCTCTCGTGGGGTTCAACGCCTTGACCGAATCAAACCCTATGTTATCACTGCCTTCCGTGATTTCTGTCACAGCAGTGTTCTCGCCCGGGAACCTATTATGGGCATGAAGGTCGGGATGTATGATGCCACGGTTCATGAAGACCCTGCACACACCAAGGCCGGGCAAATCATGATCATGACAGCCTCTGCATTAAACATTAGCTTCCTTAGCGCTAATCCTGGACTCAACGAACCAGTTCTCCGAATCGATGTTAAAACGCCGGAAGACACCATGGGAAGTGTTATCAGTTACGTCACTCAACACCGTGGAAAAATCACTGGCACGGATACTAAAGGTGGGAATGCCTTTCTCAGTGGAGAACTTCCAGCTTCCGAAGCATCTCGCGGTATTGCTGATGAACTACGGAGCGCCACCTCTGGTCGAGCTATCTTCGGTTACCAATTTGAAAAGTTCCAGGTACTTCCGAGAAATCTACAGAATGAAACAATTCTATCCATTCGAAAACGAAAATCCGAGGAAGGTCGAGACATGAGTGCTGATCCTCCAACGATCGAGGCTTTCAAGAACCGAATCTATCCGGAATGGCAATCTGTTATGCCTCGAATCCGAGAACATCTTCACGCAATAGAACGCAAGGCTGTGGTCCCTGAATTAATGGCACGTCTTCTTGGTCAAGAAGAATAACACATCTCAAGAACTCCTGTGAAATCATTTGTTACTTAAAATAATCTGATTGTCATCGACCAGTGAGGGTCCGTAGCATTGAAGTGATAAAGCCAACTATGGTAAATGAAAACCGAAGCAAGAACTGCTTCGGGGATGGATAATAAAGAATATACGGTGGAGTGAAAGGATCGGAGAGATCATGTCCAAATTGATTGGACCGATGCTGATAATACCATTTCCAAAGAATCCTCCGATCAAGGCGTATTAAAGGTATATCGAGCTCGTGGCGAAGTGCATTATCCCAGTCCTTTGTTTTTCGATGAGTTTGCCATTGATTCCATTTGATTCCGGTAAACACATGAAAGCAATTACTAACACGAACGACTACACGTTTATTTTGGAAAACAAGATTATGGATTGGTTGATAGAGAACCCAAATTTCGTAGTTGTGGCGACCCCAAGGAAACGAATTGAAGGAGCCGGTTTTACGTCGAACGGCCCTAGAAATGACGTTAACGGTGTGATGATAGACCTCAATCCCATGACCTCCATATTGTGGAGGACCAGCTGAGGCAACGGCGACTCGTGAAATCGTTCCTTTTTGAAGGTTAAAATGAAGCTGAATTTGCTCGTAATCGTGATCATGATCCTTATTGAATTGCCGCCACTGGCAATCTTGCTGTGCCCAGTAAATTTCATAAATTAAACATAATCGTTGATGATCATTATCGTGAACCATACGATACGCCATGAATTCAGGAGGCACCGGAGTCTGTCCATAGCCTTTTGGATCAAGTATAATCGGTTGATACCGCTTAGCCAATGCGTCACAAAACGCAACATCATATGCTGGTGAAACAAATGGGTCTCGTTTATCAAACTCAAGAATATATCCATACTTCTCGATCGAGACCTGCAAGGCCACCAACTCCTCTTAGGTACATTCAGTGTGAATCAGTAATAATGAGTTACAGCGTTAAATTTTCCCCTAATCTACTATTTGTTAGCTTTTTTAATAATGAAATCAAGAAATAGGTCACTGCAAGAAGTAGACTAAATCCTGATTTAATGCCTGAAAAAGTTCAACTCCCAACGTGCTTGACTATTCGAGTTCGACAATCAACGATGTTTCCAAAAAACTAACCCATAGGTTTAAATGCAAAAATGTAAGGAACGCGAGTAAGACGTTCCCAGGCGTCTCCCTGTAAAATCTATGTAACTATTTTGATCGTTGGCACTTCCCAAGAAACTCCAGCAAATTGCAATGGAAGCGTAACAAATGGCGTCACTGGACTTACTAAACGTGGCACTCGCAATACTCATACTCGCCCTAATTGCTGTTCTTGCCTACAAGAAGCGAATCGTTACGAAATCCGGTCTCATTGCAGCCTTTGTAGTAGGTCTAATTGTTTGGTTGTTAACTTCCTGGGCGTGGTTCTTTATCATGCTTTCATTCTTTTTAATCACGGCTTTGTTCACCCACTTCAAATATCAGCGGAAACGTTTACTTGATGCGGCCCAGGACAAACATGGTGCACGGGCTTGGTCTAACGTTGTTGCTAATGGTCTCTTACCTATGGGTTTTGTAATCTTTGGATTTATTCTGGTTGTGTTAGGTGGGGGACAAGACGCCTTTGGTCGAACTGATGTAGGTATCGGCCCCTATTTTCTACCTTTCCCCGTGGTTGGGGTAACGTTTGCTGCTTTCCTCGGAGCATTAGCAACTCATACTGCTGATACACTCGCTACAGAAATCGGATTACTAAATCCATCTCCGCCGCGGCTCATTACTAAGCCGTGGAAAAGCGTTCCTGCAGGAACATCGGGGGGAATCTCCATTATGGGGTATTTAGCCACTTTGCTTGGTTCATTGATTATCGGAATCACAGCAGCTGTGCTTGCAGCGCCTTTCTGGGTGTCTTCTCTTGGTTTTGCCCTGATGCCAGAGATTGTAAATTTTGCACCAGTCACTATAGTTTTGGTAGCTTTGGCAGGGGGCTTTGTTGGATGTACGATTGACAGCTTATTCGGGGCGACGATTCAGGGAATGTGGCAATGTCGAGTCTGTGGCAAGCATACAGAAAAGAAGACCCATTGTGGAGAATCTGGTGAATTCCTTCGTGGAACTCGGTTCTTTGATAATAATATGGTGAACCTCATCTCTGGCCTTATTGGTGCCTTTGTCGCCATCATTCTTTATCTTTCGTTACTGAGTATTGGGCTTGCTTAGATGGAGCCTGTAAGGGCTGTGGATGCACAAATCCCTTTAATGGAGAGAATACAAACCTATACAAAGCACACTAATTCGTGTAGGTTTTGATTTCTTTATATGTCGACAGCACAGCCGGATTATGATGTGATCATTGTTGGAGCGGGACCCGCTGGCTCTACGGCGGCGAAATGCCTAATGGATTTTCGTCCCGATACCCGTGTTTTGCTTCTTGATAAGGCTAATCAATTTCCCCGTCCCAAGCCGTGTGGCGGGTATTTGGGTGCTGATGTCCTCAACCAATTCCCCTATCTGAAGGATAAAAAAGGCGCTTTTGTTGAAAGCGAAAGTCATGTTGGTGTTCTCCATTCACCCGACTTACGCTATAAGGTGAGTGGAAGAACACGAATGCTAGGTGTCTTGCGCTCAGCATTCGATGCTTATCTTGTCGGATTGGCTCAACAGACTGGTGTGCAAATTGGTCACCGTAGCCGTGTCATCGACGTGAAACCAACTCTAGATCAAGTAGGGATTGAACTCGATGATGGACGGAAACTCTCTACTAAAGCTGTAGTTGGCGCAGATGGTGCAGCTAGTGTGGTTGCGCGACGAACGGGCCTTCATGCAGGCTGGCAAACACATGAGGTTTGTCGAACCATAGTGAAAGAAATTCAAGTTGACCCTGAATACATCCTCGATCAATATGGGCCTGCTCGTCCGATCCATTTGTTTCTGCAATTCAACCAAATCCCTGGATATGCTTGGGTGTTTCCAAAAACACATCATATTAATGTCGGCTTAGGCTGTTTTGCCAATTACCCTATTCGATTGATCGACTATTTTCAGCTTCTAATTCGTCTTCTGAAAAAATGGGCAATGGTTCCTGATGCAGTTGATCTTAGAGGTATTGAAGCAGGGATATGCCCAACTGTTGGGCCTCTTCAAACTACACAATGTGACCGGGTGATGTTGATTGGTGACGCTGCAGGGTTTGTTTCTCCTTCAACAGGCGCAGGAATTGTTCCGGGTATGCAAAGTGGGCTTCTTGCTGCCCAAACTCTAGCTGAGGCAGCTGATCGTGAGCAGTTTGATGCACTCTTTTTACAACGGTACCAAGTTCGTTGGGAAAAAATAATTGGTCGGTTTAAAACCGAACTAATGATTCAACGTGCCTTTCTTACCCGATGGTGCAATCTTTTCATTCGAATTGGAGAACGGGATTCGAGAATGCGTGATTTTGTAGCGAGTACCCAAAGTAAAGAACCTACTGGCACTTATGGTCAAGGAGTCAATATTTTCGAACTGTTATTGCGACTAACCTGGGCATTAATCAAAGGACCTATTGGACAATTATAGGAAATAAAAGAATCTCTGGTAGCCCTATCGGCTACCAATCGAGTTCTTAATGTTCGAAATAGATAGTGAGTATCTCTCAATTATTGTGCTACCACTTTTAGCTTAAGTCCAGGTCGCTCTGCTTTGTGTTGTTGGTCTTCGAGAATATCGTAGCCAATTTGCAGCGCTGCTTCATCATCGTATAGCCCTGAAGCGCTCTTTCGCGCTTGCTGAAGCATTTGACGCTGAATCTTAAGCTTAAGATCTCCAACGGTAAGAGCTCCAATACCATATATATGTGGAACAAGTTCTCGTAGGTCATCGGTGGGATCTAAAGATTCGATTCCGCTTGGGGGTACTGCATTGGCATCCAGGAGTATTTTTGTACCACTAGTTGAATTTAGTTGAGGAAGAGAAACTAGCTGAACTCCAGGAGCCCCTGCGGCTAATATGAGAGTAGCAGTTTCAACTGCCGTAAAGATTTCATCTGGGGTTGAAGCTTGTATTCCACTCACTGTATTTTGGTCAGTCGAAAGTCGGTTAGCAACTATTTGTGCCTTTTCTGCTTTACGTGAAGTCAGCACGGTTTCTGCACCAGACATGGCAAGGAGATGAGCCGCACTTTCACCAACTGGACCTGTTCCAGCCAGTATGAGAGCTTTCGTATCTTCTAAACTTCCAAGTTCGAGTTGCCTTAAGGCGAAATTTGCTTTAGCAACCATTGCTGCTGAAGTGGAGAAGGCCCCATGTGGATCAACAACTACACCAGTTGAGAAAGGACCCACCATCGATTTCAATATAGCCTTGGCCATTTTACGGGCATAGGGGACTTGTCGGCCACCGACAAAGAAGCAAGTATGCTTTACCCCTTTTGTACCTCGAGAAAAGATGGCATCTTGGACGAGGTCTTGGACCCGTTCGAGTGACACTCCATCATAAGGAACAACCACATCGAATTCCGCATCATAAGCGACGCAAATATCGAATGGACTAGCATGGGAATCAGTTTCAAGGAAAAACAGAATGTCACTCATTTTCACTTTTGGGCGCTTCAAAACCGGAACGACAGAGACTGAAGAGACTCCCGTTAAATCCGTCATTCCCTTCAACAGTTCTGAAGGCGTTTCATTAAGAATTTGTCTAAAGGAAATTGGTGTGACCTCTACATCAAGCGTTTGTAGAAGATCAAGCATACCCGTAAAATGCTGTGGACTGCACAAATGAATCGATGTAACTCTTTTTGGTTTCAGTTTATTAGCCTGATTGAGAATACCCATTGTAATCCAACTTTCTCGAATCCCGAATTGGATTTGGGTGAGTTCGTCTTCAACCTCATCATGAAGATATTGGCCGTACGCAATCAGCTGTTCAATTTGTTCGTGATTCTTCCGAGATGACTTTTCATCAGAGAGATCTTTTAAAACCTCTAAGACTTCATTTCGTTTTTCGAGTTTGGTTTGAATACTCCGTGAGAGGTATGCATGAGCTACTTCATCCATTTCAACAGGAATGTAGGGAATTTTGAGCTTCTTGAAAACATCCGCAAGAGGATTATCTTCAAAGAAATTTTGATTACTGCGCATCCCTAATTCATCAGTGGCAAAAGCAGGAAGCTCTGCTTCAGCGACTTTCTTAACCATATCACAATATGCCATTGAAGGACGTTTAATCACAGCGAGCGGAGGGTCGGATTTCTGTGATGGAGAAGCTGTGATATACCAAGGTTCGTCATAGGCCTTTTGAATAAGGAAGACTCGCAGTTTCTTTCCCTTTAATGGAGCGAGTTCTAATGTTTTCATATAATCACCCGATAAATTTTAGCAAAAAATGCAAAAGCAAGAATGAACTTAAAGACTATGAAAATAGCTATTCTCTCGAAATATGACAAATTCTCTTGTCACTCAAAGAATTAATCAGAATTACTGACTTTCAAAGACAAGTATTTTTGTCATAGAATCTCAATAGAAAAATGCTCTTTTCAGTGAATTACTGGCGATTCTCTAAATCGTATATCCGTATTAGTAGCGCAGGAGACACAGGGATCGAAACACCGGATCCCCATTTGGGCCCGTTCCATGGTCTGATTAACTGTCCATCCCAAATCTAGGCAAGTTGACACGATATTTTTTGTGATTTCAGTCAAGGCGAGTAGGTTGAGTTCTGTTGGAACAACGATTTGCAGAGCTTTAATGGTTTGCTTATCACTCACTTCAAGATGGTATAGTAGACTTCCCCGCGGTGCTTCTACGGCACTAGCCCCAGTCACAGGTTGAGATTGCCAGTGAGTAGAAAGGTTTCCTGCAATATTCCATTCAGATTCGAGTAGCCGAAGGGCATTGATGACTGAAAATTCGATTTCATCTAGTCGAAGCAACCCTGCATAAAATAAGTTAGGAATCCCTATTGAAGCTTGCTTATTAGTTGTCTTTGTTTGGAGTGCAGCAAGACGTGCATGAGGACCAGCAAGAAATCGTAGTTTAGGATACTGAAAACTTGTGTAAGCGATGCTTGTGGGGAATTCAGGTTGTGTTCGTTCACGAAGTTGGTGAGATAAATCTTGTGGAGAGAAAGTGTGAACTGGCTGTTCATGAGTAAAGAGTGTAACGTAATCTGTGCCTGAAAATCGGTTGTTATTGGTGTCAAAACTGCTGATGAATAGAGGTTTAGGGAGAATGAAGTGGTGGATTTCTCCTTCAATTTCGTTTAGAAGCCAGAGATAGAATTCCTTGGCCCATTTGATATCTGGCAGAAGCGTGTGCAGTGTATTGACTAGTTGTTGCTGCTGGTCAAGTGTGATATTATTCCGGACACCACCGAGGATGAGGTTATAGGCCATATTCGTATTTCCAGCTGTTTCTGTCACAAGTTTTTCAGCAGCGCGGTAGAGCTTAATTGCTACTGGTAAAACACGCGATTGTGTTTTGTCAACACCAATAATATCCTGTCTTGAAACTTGGTTTGCTAGGTGCATCAAATCTGGAAGAGTCGAAAAGAATACACTGTAGGTATGGGACCGTATAATTTCTCCAAGGAAGGCTAACTCACGAAGGAGTTCTGCTACATGCGGGATCTTCACTTCAAAGGCGGTTTCCAAAGCCTTAAGAGCACCGATTCGATGAGATATTGGGCAAATGCCACAAATGCGTGTCACAATTTTTGGTAAATCTTGGATATGTTGACCGATCAGGATATTTTGAAAATCTCGAGTACTCGGTAACCGATAAGCCACTTCTACTTGATTATCCCGTTTTTGGGTTATGATGAGTTCACTATGCCCCTCAACGCGAGTCAAAGGATTCGCCAATCGGACTTTCATCGTGTTACTCTCAACTCCGGTTTTTGGAAACGAAACGCCAATGCACCATAATGTTGGATTTCAGGAGATATTTTCAACACTGAGAAGAGATTCGCAATAGCAGCAGGAAGATTACGTTCAGGAGAACCTAGACAACCATCACATGGGGAACCTCCTTTGATACATTGCGCTTCACATCCTGCACGAGTAATAGGACCAAGGCAAAGAACTCCATCACGGAGAAAACAATTTTTAGGAAACTCAGTTGGATGGAGTTTTGTGATTTCAACTTCGTATGTTTGATCCTGGTAAAAAGGGCACTCAGCACACACATTTGTCTTGGGGAGTTCGAATTCAGTGCCATCAAGTGTGCTAAGAAGGAGATTCCCGATTAGACGTTGAGGAGGAGGACAACCTGCAAGAATAATATCTGGATCAACAAAGCGATTTATTGGATGAATTTGCATGTTTTCTGAACCACTCATTACACCACCAAGAACGGCGCAGCTTCCAATTGCTATAATTTTCGTCCCTTCCGTCCAGTATCTGCGGATTAATGCTGCTTCGATTTCCTGGGTAACTCCACCTTCAACAATGAGAACATCAAGCTTGGAATCATCTTGGACATTAGAAATTAATCTAAAAATTCGAATATCGGCGGACTCTAATAAATCAAGAAAAACGGGACTGCCAAGAACAGAAAATAGACACCCACTACATGAGTTGAGCTGCAGAAATCCAATTTTCATCATTTTAACCAACCTCCTTGAGATGATTAGCAAATTGATTCATTTCATCTGCAAAAATATGACCTTCAACGGCAGAGACGGTAAGCACTCGTATTCGTTGTTCTAGTTCATCTCCAAAGAAGGCCCCAAGTGCTTCGAGTCTAGCTTTTGCCTTTTTGATTCCTTCGGAGAATCGACAAGCAGATTCATGGCACCCTACTACCATGACCCCATCGAATCCAAGGTTAAGAGCTGAGATGACAAACGCCGCATCAACACAGCCTGCACATGGTAATTGGAGTATAACTGCCCCTGCATTGTATTCTAATCGGCGGATACCTGCGTTATCAGCAGCGGGATAACCACAAGAGTCACAGCAAAAGACAAGAATTCGGGGAGGTTTACTACTCATAGAAAGTGCGCTAATGGCTGCTTGAATTTCATCTTGCATTGCTTCAGCTTCTAGGGCTCCAGTGGGACAGATTGCGATACAAGCACCACAAGCTTGACATTTCAACGCATCAAGACGAATTGAATCACCGGAGATTTTGATGGCATTAAATGGACATAACTCGACACAGAGATTGCAAAGACCGCATTTATCCTTGTTAATTCGAATTTCCAATTCTCCGGTGGGAAGGCTGTCTTTTCCGAGAAGTAGAAGGGTTTCCAAAGCAGTGTTCTTTGCATCAGCAACTAAATCATTGTAACCTTTTGGTCCAGTTACTGTACCCGTTGCCCAAATTCCAGAAGATAAGCTACGTGGATTTAAAAACCCGTGGCTATCCAATGAAAAATTGGTAATTGCTCGGAGGGCGATTTGACTGTCACCGGGTTCCATTCCCATATTCAATACAATCAAGTCTGCAGGAAATGTACCCTTATTAGTTTTAATAAAACGTTTAGGTCCACGAAATGTTGTTTTAATTTCTGTACAGAAATGGATGCGCTCGTCATCAGGGATATAGGTAGTGCGGTCAGGTGGAATATGATTAATGTTATAGATTACATTGATCGTGACATCTGGGTAGTTTTGCCTGATGATGTCCAGATATTTTTGAGCTACATTACAACAATAACCTGAGCAGATTTTGAGGGAATTAATACATTGGAGAACGATTATTGATTTAGCTGGTTTTCCATTTGAGCGGCGTATGATTTTACCTCGAGTAGGTCCATCAGCAGCAAGAATACGCTCAAATTCATAGGATGCGAGGATGTCTTTTGCGGGATTGTACTGAATTAAATCGATTGTTGATGCTACTGAAGGATTACTTACCTGAGCACCCGTAGCAAGGATAATAGCCCCAACTTTGAATTTCTTTGTTGAGGGTGTTTCGTCGAGGTTTATTGCCTTTGAAGGACAAGCGGTTTCGCATTTTCTACAGTTTCGGCAGAGATCAATATCAGTGGTATAGATGACAGGTTTGTTAGGATAGGCTGCAGGACAAGGGATATGGATTATTTTACGATTGGTGAATTTGTATTCGTATTCATCAGGACGTTTTTCAGGACATACTTCCGTGCATAAACCACAAGTAATACACCGGGTTGAGTCAACATATCGTGGCCATTGGGTGGCCACTACTTCATAATTACCAATAGTGCCTGAAATCTCGGTGAGTTCTGTGTTAGTGAAAACCTGAGTATTATGAGATAAAACAATCGAGGACACATCTTCTGCAATCATACATGGACCACAGTCCATGGCTTCATGGATGCGTTCCCAACGACGAGCGACACCTCCAAGGCAAGGGTCTTTTTCGAGGAGAATGACCTGGTGATTGGATTTAGCCAGGACATTAGCAGCAGTTAACCCTGCAAGTCCTCCTCCAATAATCGCAACACTTTTTCTGATTGGTAATGCCAGTTTAGTTGTAGGCACGCGATTCCGAAGTTTAGAGGTGGCTGCACGAATTAGTAGAACAGCCTTTTCGGTTGCGCGTTTGGGCATTTTTGTGTGAACCCAGGCACAGTGTTCACGGATATTTGCGAACTCGATGGGAATATCAAGTTGATCTTGGATGGTGGAGAAGAACTCACTATGAAGCCGTGGTGAGCACGCTGCAACAACGAGGTTGTTAAGAAAGTATTTTTCACACCAAGTATTGAGTTGTTCGACGTTTTCTAACATGCAAAGATGAGGGAAGACTCGAGTGCGTTCAACATAGGGAAGTTCATTGACTTTTTCCACAATATCGCCAATGTTCAGGGCTTGTCGAGTTTCCTCTCCACAAGTACAGATAATAACCCCGATCCTATAGATTACTCTACGGCTATCAGACTCTTGTAAATCAAGGGATTCACCTGCCATTAGCTGTTCTTTTGCGAGCATTAATCGAATCGCGTTCTGTCCAACTGTTGTGAGTTGGTAGAAACCATCTCGCTTTTCGATGAATCCTTCCAGCTTCTTCAAATGGTAATTGAACAAACCAGTTTTTTTCAATCCAAGTCGGTTCATCAGATCTTTATATGAAAGAAGGCGTTCAGCATCTAAGACGCGTAGAATTTGTTCACGAAGTGGATGGGCAAGAGCCTCATATACATTCATTTGACCATGCCAGCGGGAAAGGTATGTGATTAGGAATATTGTCAGGTTAGCAAGAAAGGACAAAAAGAATTGCTATGTACAAAAAAATTCTGTTGTTAGGAGTTTAAAAAAAGAAAAAGTGGAATTAGCTTCACTACATCCTGCGTCGAAGGAGAACGACGACTACTACAAACCCTAGCTGGTTATTTCTTAATTTTGAGGATTTAGGCACTTTGAAAGGTGACAACAAAAATCGTCCCTTGAGTGTAATTGGTGTGAACTCGGTTTTCAACCGTTATTGTTCCGTGAAATGCCTCAACAAGGGATTTTACAACCGAAAGGCCTAAGCCGAGTCCATTAGCACCTTCGGAATATCGTGAAAAGAGATTGTGTTTGTCTTCAGGTGGGATTCCTTTACCCCAGTCAATGATACGAATTTCCCAAAGATTCGTACTGTCCTGTTCGATTGCTTCGATTATTACGTGGATGCGTTTCACATCAGTGGAGTATTGGAGTGAGTTTCGTAAAATATTGATGAAAACTTCTAAGAGTAATTCATTGGCTTGGACGAAGCATTCACCGACTTTTCGATTGATTTTGAACTCGAACTCTTCTTCATTAATACCGAGAACATGATCCCACGCTTCATTTATGGTGTCCACGATATCGATTCGCGTCAAATCCTTTGGCTGAAGCGTCTTTGCCAGCTCAATGCTCCGAACATTGGTGATGAGGCGTTGGGCTCGGTCAAGGGAGATTTGAATTTGGTCTACAACATTATCGACAACCTCGGTGGGATCCTGTGCGAGAGTGAGTAAATCTAAGGAAGATTGGATGACGGTATGATAATTGCGAAGATCATGAATTAGTATATCTGCATAAAGTGTAGCTCGTTTGCGTTCGCTTTCAGAGTGTTCAAGACTTGAAAGATATAGTCGTCCGAGCGTTCCAGGACCTAAAATGAAACCAAAGAGGATAAGAAATTGTGCAATCCACCAGCCCGCACTCCACTCAACGAAATTAATGCGAACCATGTTTCCGGTTACCCAGAGGGTCAGTGTACCGAGGACGATAATGCTCATAGTAATTCGTCCATTGGAAACCTTAAGGAAGATTATGAAAAGAAATGTCAACAGAAAGATGGAGACAAAACAGACACCTAAGAGGATGCCCCGGAAAATGATTTGCAGGTTGATCCAGAAGAACAATGTATGGAGGGTTGATTGTAACCAAACACTCCCTAGTATCACTAGGAGCATAATGAAGGAAATTCCTGCAAGCCACCAAATCATGTTCGAATGCTTGTGTTGGGTTGGTGGGTGGTATATCCACCTTAGAGCTTGGATAAGGCATGCTACCATCATTATTCCAGCAATCACAAAAAGGAGGGTATATTCCCCTGTAATTTCGACCCAGGGGCTGAGAATGAAAATCGTTGATTCAACAATGGCTATTGCGAGAAAGGCCAGTATCATTGGGTAGCGGTGCCAGTGGGGTTGCTGTGTGGTGTATCGCCAGAGCAGTCGTACAATGATTGATGCCAAGATTGCTACAATAAGATGGGTGATTAAGTATACGCCCTGTTCTGGGAAAAGCAGATAGAATGGGATAATACTGACAATTGAGACTGTAAGAAAATAAGGTACAACAGTTAAAAAAGCTAGAACTGCAGCATTGAGATAGGCACGTTGTCGATTGATCCCCATTTCGGATTGCACTGGGAGCGCGACTGCCATGAATAGGGAATACATTAGGGCGGCTCTAATCATAACAGAAGCGAAGAGGAAATTGATTGGTTGAAGATAAGAAAATAAGAGGAAAAGTGAGGAAATTCCGATTAAGGAAATTCCGGTTACAAAGGTTACTTTATCGAATTGCTGAAGGGTTTCAGGTGTACGAGAGGTGAGAATCAGAATTATGGCTGTAATAATGAGGTTTGATAGACCTAACCCAATTCCTGTTGCAGGAGTATTGATTAAGGTTAAGAAAGGGATAAGGAGAAAATGGATTGTCCCGTAACTAAGAAGACTGAATATTGTAAGTAGAGAAAGCAATCCTATACCTGTTTTATAGTTGATTTTAGATTTGGTTCGTTTAAAGGGAATTACTGCACCAAGAAAAAGTAGTCCTAAAATTAGAGTTTCAACGAGATCAGCCAAATTTTCAACAATTTCTTCGATATAATAAACGGGGCTAAGATGCCAAAGAGCTGCCATGAAGTTAACTATGGCTGCAAACATGAACACCGAGAGAAGAATGTACTTCCAGATCATACTGTCTTTTATGAGATCATAACAGATTGTTGCTGCACCGAGAAATGCAAGGAAAGCAAGAATGGTGTGAACTCCCACACGAACTGAAGAGAGCGTCCAAAGTGGATTAAAGAGGAAAAATAAACTAGAAACGAGTAGAATTGCTAGAACGACTCGCCAAATGACTGAACCTATAATGGACTGTTCTTTCGGTTCCCCGCTCATGATCCTCAAAAAGAGATTTATGAAAATCCTTTTTTAAGTCTATTCAACGCGAGCCCTTCCCATAAGTTTATGCGAGCTTTACGCAACCCTTTCCAGCCTCCATACTAGCAGGAAACAGAAACTTCTTTAGGTTAGATTTCCCAGCTTCTTACGGTGAGTCGTGCTGCGCCGAAGATATCTACTTCTATTTTTCTTCATTTTTCTCTTTGGTGTGCTATTTGCCATAGCTTCTGATACAAAAGCTGAGAAGATGCAAGCTGACACTCCGATACTCGTCTATCCTATATCAGGGCATATTACAGGAGTGACGACGCTCACAATTCAGGAAGTGATTGCAGATGCTCAGTCTGAAAATGCCCGGCTAATTGTCATCGAATTAAGCACAACAGGAGGCGAGTTAGGAGCTGTAAGTCAGATTATGGAGTTGTTTGCTAACTCACCAGTTCCTGTAGTTGTTTTTGTTCCCTTAAGTGGGCAAGCTATTAGTGGGGGGACCTATCTGCTTACAGCCTCTCATGTCGCTGCTATGAGCTATACTGCACGCATTGGGTCCTGCCAACCCATTGCAGGACTGTTCCCAGTCACTGACCCCATCTATCTGAATGGATTGGTCACGCTCATGACTTATCATGCACACCTTCATGAGCGCAATGAAACCACAGTAACACAGTATATTCTAGAGAATCTAAACCATGGGGCCACTGAGGCTCAATCCATGGGAACCGCTGAAATTGAAGCAAATTCTCTTCCCGAACTACTTAACACTTTAGAGGAGTACACGTTAGTTCAGCGCGAAAACCAACCCGATGATGTAACATACACGATTTTTAGGACTTCGGAATTGGGGAGTCAAAATTACACACAAGTAATCCAAGATTTTAATGGCGTCGCTAGCGCTCCTCAAATTGTCTATTCCCCTGATGCGGGTCTGACGATTTTGGCGTTTCTCGCTCACCCAATAATCACTTTTATTTTACTTCAAGTGGGAATTTGGGGCTTCATCTTCGCGTTAAACGCACCAGGTCATGCGGGAGAAATTGTAAGTCTAATTTGTATTATTCTCGCCCTAGTGGGATTAGGAGTCATTGGCGTTTCAATTGCTGGCATCGTCCTGATGGTATTAGGAGTGATGATGTTGATACTTGAAGCGAAAACTGACATCGGTTTTGCTGGGTTAGCTGGAATTATCGGCATTGCTTGTTTTGTTCTCGGGGGAATCTTTTTCCTGCCCCCAAGTCAATGGCTTATTCCCACTCAGGTTATGTGGCTTTTTCAAGGCACAGCTGCGGCCACGGCCTTGATTTTTTCTGCATTATTTGGGTATGCTATTTATAAAGCCGCTCAAGCCCGTCGTTTAACGAGTGATTTTGATCCGAAGACCGTACCTGGTTCGCGTGGTATTGCCGAAACAAATTTGGACCCCGAAGGTCGTGTCCGGGCATTAGGTGAGAGCTGGATGGCAGAAGCCTATAAAGGTGTCATTAAAGCAGGAGAGTCCATCGAAGTGATTCGATTAGATGGGCTTCGGTTGATTGTAAAGAAATCAGAACCACCAGACGAATTTGAAACCTAACGGTCTAAGGCACTTCAGCAGAGATTGGCACCGAGGTTGGTTCTTCAATTATTCCAATCTCTTTGTCCAGAGCTTGCGGAGTAACCTTAGCTTCTTTCAGCCCAAGTGCAGTGATGATCACACCGATAAGGCTGATGACACCTAAACCACACAATACAACAACTGGTCCATAGAGGATTAG
>JABXGX010000097.1 GCA_016550405.1 archaeon
GGTTCATCAGCTTGTGGGAGTGAATGATTATGGTCCGGACGTAACCGAACTCTATGAAGACCAGATTGCCTATGATCTGTTTCAAAGTGTGGGCTTACAGCGATTCCGCGTTTGGTGTCAATTTGGAAAACAGCTAGCTGAAGGGCTTGGATGGGACTGGCACCATACTATCTTAATGGTACAACGCTAGCGGATGCCCAAACCCCCTCCAGTTCTATAATTGGACCTATCTCAATCTCCTCTTTGAGGTAGTCAATTCAACTGGTGCCAAGCCCATTCTGACTTTTACCGGGTGTCCTCGGACCCTTGCCCAAGGAGGGGAACCTAATAATCCCCCACAGAATCCTAATGTTTATACGGAAATCGTTGTGCGAGTCGTGATGCACTATCGGCAGGGTTGGGGAGGAGCTACTGGACCAATCTATTCATTTGATTATGTTGAAATTGGAAATGAACCCAATTTTCCCCCATTCTGGATTTTATATCCAACTATCTCTTATGTCCATGAGATAATTCCTTAAATTGAACCACCTTCCTTTAGAAAGCGAGAGGAAATGGGTTGCTAGACATAATTCACTAGAGCAGAAATTACACCTTTTCCTCAAAATAGACACCTAAATAAATTGTTGAGGGAATGAACTTGAAAAGTTCGAGTAAAACATCGCTAATATCACTCATCCTTTTCTCCGCGATACTAATCTCATTTCACCTACCCGTTACTTCAGCTGGTTATTGGGGAACGGGTACACCCACAGATCACGTTGTAATCCAAGGCGATAAGATATCGGGTACAAATTACTCATTTAAATACGCAGATAACAATTGCTTCAAACTTGATGGCGACGAGGACTACCCGCATTTCATCGATATCAAGGTGTGGTCGAACGTCTACAAATCCACATACAATAATTATCGCGTAAAGATTACCATTGATAGAAATGACTGGACAATTTACGGTATTGCCAGATTGCACATATGGATTCACCATGATAGTCTCGATTGGGAATTACTTGCTTCGATTCATACAAGCACGCATTCTGCAAATTATTACATTGATTCAGACAATTACTGGAATGTTGGCAATTACCGACATACATGTATTCGCTTTACAACAGATCCCGGTTATGATATGTGGAATGTGCATATTGATGCGGCCGTGATTCAAGCAGAGTACAATATCTCTCCTTAATTTCCTTGAAAGGGAGCCCTAACAGCTCCCTTTTCTCTTTTTCAATGCAAAGGAGATTACATTACTCTTCGGGAGCTTTTAAAATTAAGAATTTATGATAATTCTTTAACTCTGTAGTAGATTAACGAAGAATCAGAAAGAAAAAACCCAACTCAAATCTGCATAATGAGCATAAACGCCACCAGCAACGTATAAATCGTTAGAGCTTCCGCTACCACGATGTATCCTCCTCATCAGAGGTCATAATCCAATCTTAAATTGAAAGAGGGGTCAAGCCCTTTCCATCCTCTTTTTTCTACCAAGATAGTTCACGAGCCTTCACATCCTAGTAGTATTCGATTGGATTGTTTAAGTCTTGGAGGTCAGGTGCCAGCGGTTTTTGTTTACTCAATCGGGAGTCTGCGATAAGAGTCGGTATTTTTGGCAAACCAGCCAGCCAGGCATGGAACCTTGAGGCGTATTGAGTTGATTGGTGCCTTGGTCGTCTCGTAGAAGAGAATGCTTCATAACCAAACTCAGTTAACTTAGGTAGGTGATAGATTGGAGTAATATCCAGTTCTTCGAGTTGATTCGTATGAACAATAAGCGATTCAAGTTTCAAGCAATCCTTCAAAGGAGTAAGGTCAAGAGACAGCAGTAGATTTTTTTCTAAACCAAGATAATCCAACTGTGAACAATCCTTTAGCGGCGAAAGGTCAATTACTCTAAGATCATTATCTTGAAGGCTAAGACACTTAAATTCAGGACAGTTACTCAAGGGTTCCAGATCAATAGAGTGCAATTCATTGTAGTTAATTGATAGGAAGGTAAACTGCTGACAATGCCCGAGAGGAGCAAGATCGATGGTTTGCAGACGATTCCAGTCAAGGACGAGAGTTTTTAGCTGTGTGCAGGCTGTGAGTGGATTCAAATCAAGGTTAGTTAAATTTAATCCAACTAAATCCAGGCTTTCAAGGTTGCAGCAATTACGAAAAGGAGCCAAATCAAAGGAAGTAATTTCATCCTGAGGGATGGGCTCAAGGGGTTTTAGGTAGAGATATCGTAATTTCGTGCAATTCGAAAATTGTTCAGGGTTAATAAGATTGGGGGATGAAAAATAAATCTCCAGTATCTCAAGTCGTTTCAGGTCACATAATGAAGAAAGGTCTAATGGCTCCGAGCCAGTGTACTTCAATGAGAACTGCGTCATCAAAAATCACCTTTAACCTTAATCAACTCAAACATATAATTTCAGATTTATTCCTTATTATTTTCGCAATCCCAGAATCCATCAACTCCGAAACCCACTTTTATCTAGAAGACTATCTAGGTGACTCCACTTTAAATATACTCTTGCGACGAACCCGTCGCCCAAACTGACCGTCACCTGTACCGCCACCGATACACCAGACAAATAATAAATGTAGCATACAAAATTGGATTAACGACCCGTCCGGGTAGATTATTTAATAAAGAGACCACTGTTTCATTTCAAGAACTTCGACCACTGAAAAAACTAATCAGAGAATATGACAGTCGAGTATTTAAGACGATGGATTACAAACAGGCTAAGTCCATACTCCAACAAGCCAAGAAAACCCTTAACCCAATCAAGAGAATGCAAGAAGAAAGAAAGCTTAAGACAGATTAAGGGAATGTGTGCACAGGATGAATGGCACCATGCACAAACGAAGAGGGGGGAAGTCGAAAAAATACATTCTAGCGGAATGGACGAAGGATGGACGGATTCGAAGATGGCGATTCTACGTCAAAACCCGAAGATTCCCCGCGCAGGA
>JABXGX010000013.1 GCA_016550405.1 archaeon
AGACAGAGACGGCGTGGGGTGCAGGCTTTGACTTTCCTGGCAAGAACTGGGCGACCTACATCATCTATGAATGGCAAACTACTGTTACATTCCCTGAGGAGGGCAACGCCTACATCGGCTACGAAGATCGAACTGGCGGTGACTTTGACTACAATGACTTTGGCATGAACATGTACGTACTCGAAACCTATACCAATGGCTACCTGGAATCAATCCACCTAGAATTTACCTCCGTGGTTCACCTAGCCGGAGACAACCATGACATCCACATTTCCCGAATATTATCAGCAGATACTGCATATACTTACAGCATAACAAGGGATCACACAGCCTATGGAACAGAAACCCCTGAATGCACAGACTCTCCCAGTAGCGGCACATTTGATATAATCCTCTTTGATAGTAGCGATCCCAACGTGGTGGAAAAAACCGTTACAATCGATATCGCAATCGCAACAGAAACTGAATTATACAACCCCACTCCCACACCGCCCCGATGGGACCTAGCCCCTGTTTTTGCCTATTACGACCCCTGGATGTACGATAAATCCTATGGCCCCAATGCATGGCATATCGACGACCAACAATCAACGACGACATTCGACGAGTCCGCGCCAGCAATTGACGTACCCTACATCCTCGTGGTTCCATACACCAATTGGCCAGCACCAGGCGAAGGAGTAAAAATTACTGACCTCTATCCAGACTTCGATGACTACTACCGCACCAACAATCCCATCTATGAAGAATGGTATATGCCTTAACCATTAACTGCCACTCCTAGATAAACCCGACCACACGCCGGGTGAAAACACCCGGCCCCTACCCTTTTTACATCACCACCAAACCCATTCTCAACAAAAATAACCTCTCCACAGATCGGCCCCGAATCACTACATTCTCAGGAAGTATCCTAAGGACGCTTAGAGTAAGTGCCATCGCACGCGTTTTATCGGCCGCCGCCTGCGCAGGCTTTAGGTTTAAAAGAAGATGACACATACGAAGGATTGAGGAAATTTGGATGCGCGGAGAAAGTCACCTCACTGCCTCAATACTCATCGCTTTACCCACCACAATGGTACTCTTTAACCTCAACCAACAGGCAGCAAATGGCAAACCCACTTCGGACCACCCAACAAAACCGACGCCTTTTACTACCTCCTCGGTATTATCGCCAGCGATTTCCAAAAATCAAAACCCCGCATCTCCTCCACCGAACTCGTCCTCACCCTCTCCAAAAACTACACTTGGAGTAAAACCCTCGGCGACGCCACCTGCTACTACCTCGGTCAACTCGGCATCCACGCCAAACAAGTCAAAGACCGGGACTCCAGTGCTGGACACAACACCTGCCACTCCTGGCGTTGCCAAAAAACACCCCTAGGCACATGGATCATGTACACCTGCTTCGGACTCCAACCCAACCAAACCACCACCTACGACCCTCTTTATGCGCGATGGCTGCTCACCGCACCCCATCAACACCGCATCGCCCTTCTCCAAGGCTTCGCTGACGGAGACGGATGGGCAAGCACCCGCGACCAATGCATCGGCATCTACGCCGGTCCCAACATCCTACTCATCAAAGACCTTTTGCACAGCCTTAACATTCATTCCGAAACTGATGGGAAACGCGTTAGAATTCGGACCCAAAAAGGAATTATTCAAGCTAAAAAAATGCCCCTATTCCGCTTTGCAGTGTCTCGACAAACTAAAGCAACTAAAATCGCAGAAATGATGGAGGCACGAAAAAGAAAGAGAGAGCGGCTTATCCCCAAAAAAATCTCAAAAATAATTCTCCAATTACACAAACAGAAAAAGTCGTCTGGATATATCGCGGAATACATCTTTGATCAATTTGGCATGTCCTATGACAGAAGTAGTATATCCTATCATATTCGAATAAAGGAAAAAACAAGTCAAGAGCGTTAGTGGAGATTACAAAACCGAATTATTTTGTTGACAACCTCCGAATGGTTGTTTTGGGAAGGGAGATTCCTGATTCATCGTATATTTTCTCTGCAATTGCTCCAAAAGCTAAACCTTCATCTGCTAGTTCTTTAATCCGTTTAACAATTTGAGGAGGATACGCTTTCCGACCTCTTCCTTGCCGCGCGGCCAACATCTCGACTAATTTTTTAATGTTCTTGCGTCGGGATGTTGCTTGCCAGAAAATGGGTAACAAAGCAGCACGATTGATTGCCCTTTTTTTACGAATCCGTACTTGATACCCTTCTTGACCGGATTCAATACCAACTGTTTCTAGAAGTTCTAATACATACCTTTCAAAGCCCGTACAAGTGAGGCTTACTACTTGGCTGGAAACACTTACTGACCCAGAGTAATCGAACAGCGCTTGTAGAAATTTCAATCGGACTTCAAAAGGTGCCCTGTGAAGCCAAGAGGCATACTTCATTAAGGATGTAAGATCCCCTGCTTTTTTAATACCAAGTACTGATTGCAGCATCCAAGATATTAATGGGCTACGACCTGTTCGCCAACTGAATCGATTTTTTGTTACTTCTTCTGGTCCAGATCCTCGGATCTTACTTGTGCGAATGCCTAAGAGGCCCAATAGGAAACAAACCGTTTCTCCCGCCTGTTTTGCCCAACCATATTCTTTTGAAAGTGCAAAGACTATTTTCATCGGTAATTCGTAAGACCCTTGTTTTTCCGAACGCCTCAATAATAACCCAAGGACATATGCGAATGCATCCATCTTTGAAATGTGTTGGAGTTCGTCTGTAATTAGACCTTTATGGTCTAGTTGAACTGGGGAGATCTGATTCACTACAGATGAAATTTGATTGAAATCGTGAACCTTCACAGGAACTTGAATGAACGCGGTAGGAGTAAACTTACCTTCGAATCGTAATGGGAACCATTTATGGTTTGTTTTTGGCTCTTGTTGAGGTATTTGAATAGCGAGACGAATTAGATCCGGTAATTGTCCCTGCATCCAACGATTTGGAATGGAATGATGAAGACCTAAATCCTTAGCGATAGAACTTGGTGCTCGTTCCTTATCTGATTCAGCAAGCACATACAAGTAATGACGACAGGTTTCCATCCGTTTCAGGAATAAAGAAGACTTCTGTAAACCTCTGAAGAAGTAATAGCTTCGAAGCCGTTTCTCCAAGGCTTCGACTGTTCGAATGGTCTGAACTTCTGCAGGGATTCGGTTCTCCTTTATGACTTCATCAAACATACTAACCGAAGGACTATTATTTCCATCCCTAATAAATATAACCCATATCTACCGTCCCCCGCCTGCGCAGGCACACGCGCACGAAACACAAGCGCATGCACAAGCGCATGAGCGTCCTGAGTAGGAGCTGCGCGCTGATGGGGGTGGTGGGGGGCGGAAGGCGGTGGCGATTTGGTTGGCGAGGGTTTGGAAGCCGGTGACGACGGAGTTGGCGAAATGTTGGGTGCCGAGGACGGTGGCGTTGGCGAAGTTGGTGAGGGTGATGGGGGTGGTGGGGTGGATGGGGCCG
>JABXGX010000098.1 GCA_016550405.1 archaeon
ATCTAGAAACGGGTTGTGAATGGCCAGGGGAAGCAGAGGTCTTTGCACGACAAGAAGCTGATGCAATTCTCCTTGGTGCCGTGGGGTGGGAGAAAAGCCCAGGTGAACCGGTGCGTCGTGAAGATGGCCAAATGGCGGGAGCAGCGGTAGTTTTAGGGCAGCGCCGTGAACTTCAATTGTATGCGAATGTTCGCCCCGTGAAACTTTATTCGGGTATTCCGACACCCTTAGCTGATAAGCAGCCAGACGATATTGATTTTGTTATTATCCGTGAAAACACTGAGGGACTTTACTCAGGGATCGGTAAACACTATCAGGAAGGTACGGCTGAAGAGTTGGCGATTGATGTTCGTCCGATTTCCCGTGTTGGAGCAGAACGTGTAATTCGCTACGCTTTCAATCTTGCACAGAAACGCCGACAAGGCGCTCCTCGTGATGGGAAACGTCGCGTGACGTGTGTGGATAAAAGCAATGTGCTCTTGGGGGACCAGTTATTTCGCCGCGTTTTTGGAGAATGTGCTCGTAATTTTCCTAAATTGGAACCAGACTATGCTTATGTTGATGCTTGGACCATGTGGTGTCTTCGACAGCCTGAATATTACAATGTCGTTGTGACACCGAATCTGTATGGTGATATTATTACAGACTTGGGGGCTGCAATTCAAGGGGGGATGGGAGTGGCTGCCGGTGGGAATATTGGGGAGAGTCAAGCTATGTTTGAACCAATTCATGGGTCTGCGCCGCGTCATGCCGGCAAACGCCGGGCTAACCCTATTGCCGCGATTTTAGCTGGGAAGATGCTACTTGAATGGCTTGCCGAGCGGCATAAGGATCAAAATACATTGCAGGCTGCTACCGTTATTGAACAGGCAGTCGTTGATGTTCTTAAGGAAGGTCGTGTTCGAACTTACGATTTGTGTGTTGGTCCTTATTCGCAGTTGAAGCCTTCGACTACTAAACAAGTGGGAACTGCAGTTAGGAAGAGAATTCAACAACAACTGTTAGAGAAGTGAAACTGATGCCGAACTATACAATGGCTGAAAAAATCCTCATCAACCACATCGATGCAAAAGACGTGGAACCTGGAGAAATTGTTGACGCTACCATCGATATTGCGATGAGCCATGAGATGATGGGTACTCGTGTTCTTCCTCACCTTGATGAGATAGGGACCTCGAAGGTGTGGGACCCTGATCGTGTAGTCATGATTTTAGACCATTGGACGCCGGCTCCGACTGTTGAGGCAGCCACTATTCACCAGCGTGTTCGGAAGTTTGTTCGCGATCATAAGATTCAGAATTTCTACGATGTGGGAAGGGGGATCTGCCACCAGGTTCTTGTCGAGGAAGGACATGTGCGACCTGGTGAAATACTTGTGGGAACCGATTCTCATACCACAACAGCAGGGGCATTCGGCACCCTTGCGACGGGTATTGGAGCAACGGATATGGCGATTGTCCTCACTACAGGACGATTATGGTTACGGGTTCCTGACACCATTCGGATTGAGATAAAGGGAAAATTACCGTCCAAGGTGATGGGAAAGGATATCATTCTGCACCTTCTTGGCCAATTGGGAGTGGATGGCGCAACCTTCCAAGCAATTGAATACCACGGTGATGCTTTGACTCACCTAAGCTTGGATGCTTGGATGACTCTCACCAACATGGCAGTCGAAGCAGGGGCAATGGCTGCATTAATCCCACCCGATCAACGGGTGAAAGAATATATCCAGAATATGACCCCTCAACCCTTCACGCCGGTATATCCCGATAAGGATGCTAGGTATCTACAGAGTTATGAATTCGATGTTACAGATCTTGCACCTCAAGTTGCGAAACCCTCACTTCCATCAAACGCTGTCTCCATTACTGAAGTCGAAGGGACCCCCATTGATCAGGCTTTCCTTGGATCATGCACGAATGGTCGACTTGAGGACCTGCGAACTGCGGCTCAAATAGTGGCAGGAAACCAGGTGGCAGATGGCGTCCGATTTATCGTGAATCCTGCTAGCCGCGAGATTTACCATTCCGCCTTGCAGGAAGGGTTTATTGGGAGTTTAGTAAAAGCGGGTGCTACTATTGGACCAGCAACCTGTGGAGCATGTTTTGGCGGTCATTGCGGTATACTCGCCTCAGACGAAGTGTGTATCAGTACAACAAATCGGAATTTCCCTGGTCGCATGGGAAGCCCGGATGCAAAGATCTATTTGGCATCACCTGCCACAGTTGCTGCAAGTGCCCTAGCTGGAAAAATAGCAGATCCACGGACAGGAGACTAATACATGTCAAAAGGCGTTAATTCAGTAAAGGGCAGAGCATGGCGTTTTGGGGCAAATATTAGTACTGATGATATCATTTCCGGAGTTCATCTTACTGAATTAAAAATTGAGAAGTTGGCCCCATTTGTTTTTGAGAGCCTTCGACCTGATTTTGCTCAAAAGGTGCAACCTGATGATATCATCGTCGCAGGGGAAAATTTCGGGATGGGATCAAGTCGGGAAGGGGCACCAGCAATCCTCCGTTATCTTAGGATTGGGGCAATCGTTGCAGCCTCCTTTGCCCGAATCTTCTTTCGAAACGCATTTAACCTAGGCATACCCGCCATCGAATTTCCTGAGCTAGCAAAAAATCCAGATTTAGTCCACGAAGGCGATGTCATTGAAATTCAATTCAAAGATGGCATCTTGATTAACAAAAACACTAAGAAGCAATATAGAATCACGAAAATTCCCCCATTTCTTCTAGAATACCTCAATGCTGGGGGAGCCATTCCACTCCTCAAACAGAAATTAAAGACAGGGTAATTCCTCAAAATCAAACACTCTTAAGCATCAAAAACCTTAACCGTAGATTATGTTGCACCTCATCCCATATACAGTGATTTTTTGGATTTTCGCGTTTGTATCAACACTCATCAAAGCCGCTCGCGAAGACGAAATCACCTTCCAAAAAGAACGACTTTCTCAGCTCCCAAAATTTCTATTCATCGTTATCAAGTTCATCCCCGCACTCACCGCTTCCATTATCATCGTCCTCTTTCGACCCACTATTAGTTTGTTTTACATTTTACTCGCGGTAGCCTTCGTCTTT
The DNA here is from genome assembly GCA_016550405.1 of archaeon. Next base: position 3,093 of record JABXGX010000098.1, read on the forward strand.
TGCTTACTCGGTGAAATCGGTATGGAGACAAAATTTCTTGTGGGTGTTGGACTGTTCTTAATCGCCCAAATCATTTTCATCGGTAACTTCATCTGGCAGAGCCTACTCTCTGGCATCTCTTTTCTTCCAGTCGTCGCCTTCATTACCGCGTTCCTCGTTTGGATGCTAGTCATCATCTTTCTTACAAACTATATCGAATCAGCAGAAACTGGTCTTGGTCAAATGAAAGTCCCCCTTATCATCTATGCCCTTACCGTTTCCCTCACCTTTTGCAGCGCCTTAACGCTGTGGCTTACCTCAGGAATGCTCTTTGGATTTATCCCCGTAATCGGAGCCTTCTTCTTCGTTATCTCAGACTTTACCATTGGCATCAAAGAATTCCACCATCACTTCAACAAAGCTGAAATCTTCATCTCCACTACTTATTATCTAGCCATCTTTTTGCTCTCTCTCAGTGTCGCTATACTCATCTTCTAAATCCTGCTTGTCTCAAGACTAATCAGGCAAAATGCTCAACGATATCTTGAGCGAGTTTCTTAGTGATGCCTGGAACTGCAGCAATTTCATCAGCTGAAGCTTTTGATAAAGTCTCTATAGTACCAAAATGTTGAAGGAGAAGAGTGGCACGCTTAACGCCAACACCAGGAATATCAGTCAGCGTGAGTTTCAATCCCTTTCTTTGTCGGATCTTGCGGTGATAGGCAATAGCAAAACGGTGTGCTTCGTCTCGCAC
>JABXGX010000099.1 GCA_016550405.1 archaeon
AATTGCTTTGATTCCAATTTTCAATTGTACCCTCTGAAATATCGTATTTGGAAAGGATTTCTTGTATTATCGTTTCTTTGTCTTTATTTTCATTTAACATACAGTACGCTTCAACGTATTGCATCTGTTCATTGAAGTTCTCTCGTTCTTCGAAGTAAGGATGCCGCTCTAACAACTCTTTAAATTCCGACATAGTCTCGATTCGAATTGGCTCTTCAGAAGGTTTCAAGGTGTCAATTTGCTCCTGCAAAATAACTGGATCTCCAATGTTCTCCATTGATTCATTGATAATCTCATCATTTTCCACTGTTCTTCAGCAAGTTCTGATTCAACTCTGGCTCGTTGGTTTTCAACAGCTTTTCACTGCTTCATCCGCGACTGTACTAGGCAGTCTTCAGGAAAATGTTGACAAGACAGACAAGGCAGACAAGGCACGTAGCCAATAATGATAGCCCGAAGTGTCGTCCACCAATCATACTTCAACAGGAAGCTCGCTATTCCATAGACAAAACACACGAAAAGGAGATGAACCCCTTGAGGAATGAACGGATTAAAGGTCACGAGGAACACAGCAGATGTAGTCAGAAACAATGCTGCGATTACAGCTAAAGCTAGTTTAAAGAAGGTTAGACATGAACCGAGAATACCCATTGATCATACGATCCTCTCCATATACCCCGAATTTGGTTTGTTTAATAATATTTTGGTAATGAGAGATTTTTTTCCATTAAAAAATTCTTTTAAAATATACTGTAAATTCCGTTTCGGTGTTTCTTCCTTTCTTTCTCAAGTTTCTTCTTTTCCACTTCAATCAGCTTGAAAAGTTCTTTAATCCCCTTAGTTCCTAAACGTTCGAGTAACCATTTCCACTTCGAAAGTCGTTTTTTGACTGTATCGGTGAGATCAAATCTAGATAGCCAGTAGGCTAAATCCTTGAGCCCCAAGCAGATATGTCCAAAGCTTAATCCCTTTTCGACTTGCGTTTTGTAAACATCGATTCCTTGTTTTTCCATTTTGAGAGTCGCTTTGATTTTCTCAGGTGAATATTAATTACCATCAAAGTCACTCCAGAAGTCATGAATCATGTTTTCAGGTCGGAGTGCGTATTCCTCAAGAAGTTTAGGTGAAGCAACTGCTAATAACGCAATATCATAATCATCGAGCTGGTCCCTAGTCTGTCGCGCTCTTCGAAAACCCATTTTTTCCAAAAGCCTTTCCTGTCTCCCAAATTGGTCAAAATTTGGATGTTCTTCGAGCCATTCTTTTATTTTTGATTCAACTAAAGCAAATCGAGCTCCAACACTCTCTACAATTAGTTTCCCTTTTCTAGTTGTGAGTTTACTAACACCGCAGGCTATTCGAATTTGGAGAATTATTTCATGCCACTTTTCAGCTAATTTGAGTAAATTAGGAATTCCTACATCATCTTCAAGTGCGATATAGAGGCTCTCCATGAGAAAGTTAAACAATACCATCCAGCGTAAATCGTGGTCATGGGCTTCATTTCCAGTGGTTAATCGAAATTGATTCTGATCTCGAAGGATTTTAAAATTTAAAAAGCATCTTCGAAGATTATAAACAATCATCCACAAGACTTCTTCTTCAAAATCAGTAAGTTCATCCACTGGAGGAATTCCCAGATAAGCAATGCGAGTTTTTCCTGAGATTCCTCCAATATCCCCTTCAAAATACAATTGTTTCTGAATACAACGCTTCTTCAGCTTTTCAAGAAATTCAAATGCCTTGAATTCAACGGTTCGAGGAACATGTTCTGATTTCCAAGGATAAACATCTTGGGAATAAACACTGCGAGTAACGAAATCAACTCGGCTAAAGATTTCGGATTGAGAAAGGTTAGTTTTTTTGGTAATTTGCTCGATAGCGAAGTCTAATAGCAGCTCAGCAATATCGTTTGCTTCATTTGCTTGCTTCTCAGTTATTGCTGGTTTATCGCCCTTTTCATATCTTGATGAACTCCAAGTTTCCATTATTCTTCCTAGAAGCTTAGCTTTATCTCTCGGAAATGTTTCGTTCTTAACATATGAATCAAAAAAGACTCGAAATTTTTGACCGTGTCTTCTTGTTTCTTTATGGTTCATTATTGCTAGAGCTCCAAGGATGTTATCAATAGATTGACAGGAAAATGCCATACTTTCTTGTGGAGCGACTTTCCGTGCAGCAATAATTTGATTTACAGCACGAACAAGAAGATCAATAACTCTCGATTCTATGAGTTCATGAATGTCGGTTGTTTCTCGCAATCAAATCCTTCCAGTAATTACTCAGTTGGGAATCTTCTGATTCATCTACTAGATCATTAGGAAGATGAAATAAATGACAAACAAATTTTATTGTTTTCCTATATGAAAAATTACTTTGCTCTTTTAGCCTTCCAAAGCATTTCTATCCCTTTTCCTTTTTAGTATCTGCTATTTATCTCAAGCACTCCGTAACAATCATAAAGCCGTATGCTTCTCCTCTGGACTTGGAGGCGCGAAAACTAAAGTGGAAAAAGGACCTGGTCAATTCAAACTAAACCCTAACTATCAACCCCGAGGAGACCAACCGAAAGCCATCAAGGACTTGATCGAGGGTTACAGAAAGGGAAAGAAACAACAGACTTTACTCGGTGTCACTGGCTCAGGCAAAACCTTCACAGTCGCCTCGGTTATTGAAGCCCTCCAAAAACCCACCCTCGTCATCGCCCCAAACAAAACCCTCGCCGCACAACTCTACTCCATGTACCATGAATACTTCCCTGAAGCAGCCTGTGAGTATTTTGTTAGCTATTACGATTATTTTCAGCCTGAGGCCTATATGCCCTCCTCCGATGTGTACATCGAAAAAGACGCGTCCATTAATGAAGAAGTCGAACGCATGCGCCTCTCAGCAGTTGCCTCTCTTGCCGTCCGCAGTGACGTTCTAATCGTTGCCACTGTCTCCTGCATCTACGGAATTGGAGCACCGGGGTCCTATCGAAACCTTGTCGTGGAACTCGAACAAGGTCAAGAGATTTCCCGTGATGAACTCTTTGCCCGCCTTGTCCACATCAACTATACCCGCAATGACTTTGATTTCCGTCGAGGAACCTTTCGCGTTCGAGGTGATGTAATCGAAGTCTTTCCAGCCTATGCGAACCATCCCATTCGGCTAGAAACCTTTGGAGACACAATCGAACGGATAACTGATATTGCCCCCGTGAAGGGGACCGTCTTATACGAAAGAGAGAAGGTGAAAGTATTCCCAGCGAAACAATTCACCACCGACCAACGTGTGCTCCCTGAAATCCTAGATCAAATCGAAGAGGAACTTGAAATCCGCCTAAAAGAACTCGAAGGGCAGGAAAAAATTCTGGAAGCAGATCGTTTACGCCGACGGGTAAAATATGATGTCGAAATGATGCGTTCTGTAGGCTGGACTGGGGGAATTGAAAACTACTCCCGGTACTTTGATGGACGCAAAGAAGGGCAAAAACCCTACTGTTTATTAGATCATTATCCCGAAGACTTTCTTCTGGTCATCGATGAATCACATATCACGGTCCCACAAATCGGGGGCATGTATTACGGGGATCTATCACGAAAACGCAATCTGGTTGATTATGGTTTCCGGTTGCCCTCAGCATATGATAATCGTCCCCTTACTTTCGAAGAATTCGAACCTTACATGCGGACAGTTCTTTACACATCAGCTACTCCTGCACACTATGAGCGAAAACATTCGAATCAAGTTGTTGAGCAAATTATTCGACCAACTGGATTAGTTGATCCGGAAATCATTGTTCGACCAACTGAGGGACAAGTGGAAGACTTACTCGGAGAAATCCGGGCTAGGGCCCAAAAGGATGAACGGGTTCTGGTCACTACTCTTACCAAACGGATGGCAGAAGATCTCGCGGATTATATGGTTCATGCTGGTGTCAAAGCCGAGTACCTTCATTCAGAGGTGGGAACCCTTGAACGGATTGAAGTTCTGCGAAATCTTCGACGGGGAAAACACGAAGTCGTTGTCGGAATTAACCTGCTGCGAGAAGGTTTAGATCTTCCTGAGGTCTCACTTGTCGCGATTTTGGATGCGGACAAAGAAGGGTTCCTGCGGTCCGATACGAGTCTCATCCAAATCATGGGGCGGGCTAGCCGAAATGTTAGTGGCACGGTTATTTTGTATGCTGATCGGATGACTGATTCCATGGAACGGGCAATTAATGAGAATAACCGACGCCGAGCGCTTCAAATTAGGCATAACGAGGAATTTGGTATCACACCTACCACGATTGTGAAATCGATTACGGATATCGCTGAAGGGGTTGAACGTGTCACGGCTGTGTCGCGTTCTGAGGTTAGGGTGCCAAAGAACTGGAAGACTGCCAATGAAAGTGATTTAGCCCTGTTGATTGTAGAATTGCGTGAGGAAATGCTTCAGGCTGCTGAGGAACTGGAGTTTGAACGAGCCGCGGAGCTACGTGACCTGGTAAACGAGATAGAGGCCTATCTTGGATTACAACCGAAGAATGCCTAGCCCTGATTACTTTCACTCTAGTCCCCCATCTGTTCATATGTTTAAACTAACTATCCGGTGTGAAAAGGCAGATATAACAGATCTGCCAACGTGCTGAGCCGGACACACTCCAGGGTTGGGCTGAGTGTAGAACCGTAACTCTTATGTCAGCCGGTGTCATCGGTGCCGCTGATAAGATAGGTGACAGATGGGTGAGCGACGACAAGTACATTACTGTCAAAGGTGCCCGCGTACACAACCTAAAAAATATCTCTGTACAGATTCCTCGGGACAAATACGTAGTCATTACTGGGCTATCAGGGTCGGGCAAATCGTCACTAGCTTTTGATACTCTCTTTGCAGAAGGTCAACGCCGCTATGTTGAATCTCTCTCTGCATATGCCCGACAGTTTCTTGGTCGAATGGATAAACCTGATGTTGATTCCATTGAAGGGTTGAGCCCTGCCATTTCTATTGACCAGCGTTCCGCTGGAGGAAATCCACGGTCAACTGTAGGCACGACCACCGAAGTATACGATTACATGCGGTTACTTTGGGCTCGCATCGGCATCCCTCACTGTCATCAATGTGGTCGGCGTATCTCACCTCAATCTGCCCAGCAGATTGTTCAACAGATTATGGACTTTGACGAAGGAACACGGATCCGCATTCTCTCACCGGTTGTCCGAGGACGCAAAGGTACGTATAAGGCGCTCTTCAAGAAACTGCAAAGTGAGGGGTTCGTTCGGGTTCGCGTTGATGGCAAGGATTATCGATTAGAGAAAGAGGAAATTGAACTTGACAGGTATGTCATCCACAATATCGAAATCATTGTGGACCGGCTAGTGCTCAAGCCATCAGTTGAACCACGATTGACGCAATCGGTTGAAACCGCCCTTGAATTCGGGGAAGGCCTTGTCCTTGTCGATGTGCAAGGGGACCAAGAATATCTCTTCAGTGAATCCGCCGGCTGTCCTGTTTGTGGAATCAGTTTTCCTGATTTAGCTCCACGCTTGTTCAGTTTCAATTCACCCTATGGCGCATGTCCCGAGTGCAAAGGGCTAGGATACACCCTTGAAGTTGATCCCGACCTTGTTATCCCAGATGATACGAAGTCGATCATTGAAGGAGCTATTGCTCCCTATCATGTTCCTCTGAACGGTTGGCGATTACGGAGTCTTACCAGCATTGCAAACCATTATGGCTTCAGTTTGGATACTCCCTTCTGCCAGCTTGACCCAGAAATTCAACAAGTCCTTCTTTATGGATCTGGGGATGAAGAAATCCGATTCGAACACAAGGGTGTTACACAGTCTGGACGCAAATGGGAATGGATTAGTGAAAAGCCTACCATGGGTGTCATTCCAGGACTCAAACACCGATACAAAAATACTAGTTCCGAAATAGTCCGGGACGCAATAACACGGTATATGGCTCAACTTCCCTGCCCTGTGTGTCAAGGTCGGAGGCTTCGTCCCGAAGCTTTAGCTGTCACCATCCAGGAGAAAAGTATTGATCAGATCACCGATTTATCCATCGATGATACTCTCAAGTTCTTTGGCACTTTGGAAATGACAGAGAAAGAAGCATTGATTGCCCGGCAGACACTTCGAGAAATCAGAGAACGTTTACAATTTCTCTCCTCCGTAGGACTAGATTATCTTACCTTGAATCGCCAATCAGCAACGCTAGCAGGAGGTGAAGCTCAACGCGTTCGACTTGCTACCCAAATCGGTTCCCGCCTTGTCGGCGTGACCTACATACTCGACGAACCTAGCGTGGGGCTTCACATGCGCGACAATAAACGGCTACTCTCTATGCTCTTACAACTTCGGGACCTTGGGAATACCGTCTTGGTGGTCGAACATGATGAAGGCTTTATTCGTGCCGCTGACTGGGTAATCGATTTAGGTCCCAGTGCAGGCATCCATGGAGGGCAAGTTGTTGCTGAGGGCACTGTTGCTGATATCGAAGCGAATCCAAACTCAATTACAGGACAATATCTTCGCGGGGATAAAGTCATCTCCGTTCCCCCCACGCGACGCATTGGCAATGGAGCAAGAATCCAGATTAAGGGTGCCAATCATCATAACCTGAAACATATTAACGTCACCTTTCCACTTGGTACCTTCATTTGTATCACTGGTGTCTCAGGGTCGGGAAAAAGTACCCTCATCACTGATACACTCTATCCCGGAATCATTTGGCAGTTTCGTCGCCAGCGTCATCGCAAATCCGATGCAATTCTCGCCGGCTCTTTACAGAAGCCCGGGCCTTTCGAGTCAATTGAAGGAATCGGTAATATTGACAAAGTCATTCTAGTAGACCAATCGCCAATAGGCCGAACTCCCAGATCTAATCCTGCAACTTATACACAATTATTCGGTCCAATCCGTGAATTATTCGCAAAGACTGAAGAAGCCCGAAAACGTGGGTACCAGCCTGGTCGGTTCAGCTTCAATGTCAAAGGCGGACGCTGCGAAACCTGTAGTGGCGCTGGTGTACTTCGGATTGAAATGCAGTTCTTACCTGATGTCTATGTTGTGTGCGATGAATGTCACGGCAAACGCTTCAACAAAGAAACTCTTCAGGTTCGATATAAAGGCAAGACCATCTACGAAGTGCTTCGCATGACAGTAAACGAAGCTGCAGAGTTTTACGAGAATATTCCCAGAATTAGTCGAATACTCGAAACACTACAAAGAGTCGGGCTAGGGTATATGGAATTAGGGCAACCATCTCCAACCCTGAGTGGTGGTGAGGCTCAACGAATCAAACTGAGCCGAGAGCTAGGCAAGCGAAGCACTTCTCAAACGCTGTACATTCTTGATGAACCCACCACAGGGTTACATCTTGCTGATGTGCAGAAACTCCTTGACGTTCTGAATCACCTTATTGATGCTGGAAACACGGTCATAGTGATTGAGCATCAACCAGACGTAATCAAAGGCGCAGATTATATCATTGATCTTGGCCCAGAGGGCGGAGAAAAAGGTGGATATATCGTGGCTCAAGGAACTCCTGAACAGGTGGCACAGAACCGGAAATCCTATACTGGGGCAGTGCTCCGTGACGTGTTTAATCAAAAAACTGATCGTGATTCTCAGGAATCAGGTGGGCGTGTAGAGATTCTTACACGGTAAGAGCGAACGGTTCTTCAACTGGGACCGTAGACTAATAGAGTGATTTAGGCAATGAATCTTGAGCAGGAACTGAAAGATTTACCTGATGCGCCAGGTGTCTACATTCTTTATGATGCAAATGATACAGTAATCTATGTGGGCAAAGCTCGATCGCTTAAGAAACGGGTTCCTGCCCATTTTCGAGGGATTGGTAGTGGCAATGTTTTCTCCCCGATTGGACATGAGGTAACAGAGCTAGAATATATGGTCACAGCAAATGAATCCGAAGCCTTGGTCCTTGAGGACAATATGATTAAGCGCTACAAACCACGTTACAATATTCGTTTGAAGGATGACAAAAGCTTCCCTTATGTGCGGATTACGCTCCAAGAGGATTTTCCTCGAGTGGAAAAAACCCGCACGCTCGTTAATGATGGGAGTCGATACATCGGTCCCTACTCAAATGTCAAAGCTTTAGACGGGTTGTTAAAATCTATTAACCGCATCGTTCCCATTGCAACCTGTAAACCCGTAATTGTCCCTGGTAAACGGAAACGTGCCTGTCTCAAATATGATATTGGATATTGCCCTGCACCCTGTATGAACCTGATTAGCAAAGAAGAGTATGCTGAACTTGTGCAAGAATACACTCTCATGCTCACCGGTCAACATGACGAACTCGAAGCCCATCTCCAACGCCTCATGAACAAGACCTCTAAAGTACAAGAATTTGAAAAAGCTGCCAAATATCGAGATCGGCTCCGTGCCGTACAACGAGGCTACCAAGCCCAACGCGCTACCTACTGGAATCAACTTCCTGGTCATCGGGACGTTTTGGGATTAGCCCGTTCGGGTGCTGATGCTCTTGTCCAGTTACTTGTAGTCCGTGAAGGGCGAGTAATTGGACAACAACCTTTCCCTCTTAGCGCTCCCTCTGAACTTCCAGATGAAACAGTTCTGGAGGCTTTCCTCAAGCAGTATTATCTCCGAGCAACCGAAATCCCTGAAGAAATCATCCTTTCCGTTCCAATTCCAGAAATTCAGTTTCTGGAAGACTGGTTAACCCAGCGGCGCGGGGATCAACACCCAGTTACCATTGTCCATCCAACTCAAGATCCACTCTTAAGCCTTATTCAAATGGCTACTGAAAACGCCCAATTTCATCTCCACCAATTGATCGAGCGGATGGCCCGTGATGAAGGTCGAAAACAACAAGCCTATAATGATCTTACAAAAGCTCTCGATCTCCCCGAAGAACCTGCCCACATCGAAGGCTTCGATATCTCCACCCTGCAGGGGACTGAATCCGTTGGCGTCTGTGTGGTTTTCAAGGACGCCGTCCCCTTCAAGAAAGGGTATCGACGCTTCAAAATCCGTGACGTTGAAGGCCAAGATGATTTCGCTATGATTCGTGAGGTGGTCGAAAGACGGTATCGACGACTCATTACAGAAAACAGCCCGCTTCCCAATCTCATTGTAATAGATGGCGGTCGAGGACAATTGAATATGGCACTAAAAGCCCTCGAGACAGTTGGGGCCTTCGAAATTCCTGTGATAGGTTTAGCCAAAGGCGAACGACCTGAACCTGATATAGTGTATGTGCCTGGTCAGAAGACACCTGTTAATCTTGCAGGTGATAGTCAAGGTCTGCGATTATTGATGCGAGTTCGTGATGAAGCCCACCGCTTTGCTATTTCGTATCATCGAAAGATTCGGCAAATTAAGGGAATGAAACTTACTTTGACTGATATCCCAGGTGTTGGAGTAAAACGTGCCACTCTTCTACTCCAACACTTCGGAAATCGAGAGACACTTGCCAAAGCCTCGGTTGATGAAATTGCTGCGGTCCCTGGAATAACTAAAAAACTTGCCGAAGACATTGCGGAGCATTTCTCGTAAATATCCCCTAATTTGATGATTTATCTTCTATTCTTGTTATTTGGTTCGCAGCTTTCTTCTTAGTATGAAATTTAAAAGATGAGAACGATGATGCTAAGGGAGAGAAGGAAAAGGGCAAGGTAGTAAGTGGGAAAGATGAAGAGTTCTGCTTTGTTGAAGTGATGATGAAACTCTTTGATGAACAGGGTTAGGTCTGAAACAACAAAGAAAAATGCGCCAAGTACCGGAATGAATCCAAGGAGAACACCAGTAGCAAGCCACAACATTAGCGCACTGCAGAAAGTGAGGGAAACGGTAATTGAATAGACAGTGATGGGAATTTTCATGGTCCCAAAACCGTTGTCTGAAGAATCAATAAAGTGAGTATTGAAGATAATGACAAGCAACCACGCGATGAATGCGGTTATAAAGGCGGCTATTGGAAGAAAGGAAACACCAAGGAAAATGCTTTGCCATATGAAATTTCCGATAAAAAGTATTTGAGCGATGAGAAAGAGAATACCACCAACGAGCAATTTAATCTCCATGCCGATATCTCCAAGGAAACAGAAAATAAACGCAACAGCAAGAAGAATGTAAAATAGACTATTAGTAGGTCGAAAGAGCAAAACAACAATCGCTGCAGCTACTGCAGGAAGAAATTTGATTACCATGAAAGCAGGTGTAGGTATTTTAGAAAGCCATTCTTTTTGAAAAGTAATTTCATTTTCACGAACTGATTTTGTAATTGTTGATACTACTGCAATCACCCAAAAGATTACAGCATAAGGAATCAAGAACAACATACTGCAAGGATATGCTATGTTTTGCTTAAGAGTGTTTGATTTTCAAAAGAACTTAGGTTCTTAATTTTGTTTTAAGGAGTGGGATAGCTCCTCCTGCTTTTAGGTATTCAAGAAGAAATGAAGGGATTTCTTTAAAAGAGTGGATTTTTTTGGTGCTTTTGTTTATTAAAATCCCCTCTCTCAGTGATACTTCGAGTATGTCCCCCTCACGAATTAAATCTGGGTCTTTTATAAGATTGGGTAATTCTATTGCCGGAATGCCTATATTATACGCGTTGCGAAAGAAAATTCTAGCAAAGGATGCAGCAACGATGGCACCAACTCCTATTTGATGAAGAATTGCTGGTGCTTCTTCACGACTTGAACCGATACCAAAGTGGTCATCTGCTACAATTATATCACCTGGTTGAACCTTCTTCGCAAATTCCGGGCGAAGATGCTCAAAAGCAAATGGAGTTAATTCACTGATGGAGATTTTAGTTAGGTGAATACCGGAAATGATATCATCCGTACTGATATTACTACCAAATCGCCAGACCTTTCCTATTATTGGCGTTTCTGGTTTTACCATGATGTCTAGTTGCCTCCACGGGGATCAGTAATTTTACCAGTTATTGCACTAGCAGCAACCGTGGCAGGGGAAGCGAGGTAAATTTGGGCTTCAGGACTTCCCATCCGTCCTGGAAAGTTTCGGTTCGTGGTACTCACGCATACTTCATCCGGAGCAGGAAGCCCGCAATGGCCACCAAAGCATGCCCCACATGTTGCTGGTCCAATCGTAGCTCCTGCCTTAACAAGAGTTCCAATCGTCCCATCTTCCAGAGCAGCATGATAGATCTGCCGACTAGCAGGAATCACAATAAATCGAACACTGGATGCCACTTGATGCCCCGACACGATTCTAGCAGCTATTTGCAAATCCTCAAGTCGCCCATTCGTACAAGAGCCTAAATAGGCTTGATCTATCAGCGTGCCAGCAACTTCCGTTACAGGAACTGCTTGCGTAGGTAGGGATGGTGTTGCAACCTGTGGAGCCAAGTCTGAAATGTTAATTTCAAGAGTCTGATGATAATTAGCGTTCTCATCGGGATAAATAGCAGTGAATTTCTGTTTGGTTCGTGTCTGAACATAGTTGATAATACGCTTATCGGGTGGAATTAGGGCGGCCATAGCGCCTGCTTCAATAGCCATGTTGGTGAGCGTCATCCAGGCATCCAGGCTAAGCTTTGATAAAGTATCTCCATGATATTCTATTGCTTGAAAAGTTGCTCCCTCCACACCTAGCCGGGCTAGTGTATGAAGGATGACATCCTTACTCATCACATTGAGTGGAAGTGATCCATAGTAAGTAATCTTAACGGATTCGGGGACTCGGAACCACAGCCGCCCGGTCGCTAATACAATCGCCATGTCAGTGGCTCCAATTCCCGTCGCGAGCGCTCCAAATGCCCCTGCGGTTGTTGTATGGGAATCTGTCCCCACAACAAGCTCACCTGGGCGTATGTGCCCCTCTTCAACAAGAACTTGGTGGCATATTCCTCGCCCTGCATCATAGAAATGCTCAATCTTGAAGTCCTTGACGAATTTCCGAATTTGTTGATGAATCGTAGCCGATTCCACAGTGGAAGCAGGAACCCAATGGTCCAATATAATCACGACACGGCTAGGATCCCAAATCTGTTTTACCCCCGCTTCCTCTAGGTGGGGGAGCACACGGCTTCCCATCATCTCATGCGACATGGCAACATCAATGGACGCTTCAATGATTTCTCCCGGCTCGATGGATTTCTTGTCCGTGTGGTTGAGTAGAATTTTTTCAGCCATTGTCTGGTTGGGCATTGGTTTCTCACAACTCCTTCATTTGTTGTTTTACAATCTTCTTAATGGCTGTTCCGACTTGCTTCGTCGTGGAAGGGCGAACTTCGGCAAAAGCACCCACACACAAATCATAGGTGCGGATTTGTGTCTGTACGAGAACCTGAATTACCGCTGCTTCAATGATGGAAGCAGCTTTTACTGCGGCTTTATCGTTGTGTTGTTCTCCAAGCCATTCGAGCATCATCTTTGCTGCTAGAATCGCTGCAATAGGATTCGCCCGGTGTTTTCCCGAATGACGCGGAGCAGATCCATGAATAGGTTCAAACATGGCATGAGTATCTCCTATGTTCCCTCCGGCTGCGACTCCCATACCTCCTTGGATTCCAGCACCAAGATCAGAAATAATGTCTCCATACATATTCGGGGTCACGATCACATTATAATATTCGGGGCGACGGAGACACCACATTGTCCAAGCATCAACATAAGCAAAATCAGGCACAATTTTGGGAAAGGCATGTGTTCGTTCCTCAAAGACACGCCGAAAAAGCTGATCACCAATCAACACATTACTTTTATCCACACAGGTGACCCGTTTCTTCCCATCACTAGGAGAACCTTGTTTCCGTTTCAAAGCTAAGTTAATGGCATACTGAATGACGCGTTCTGAACCCAGACGTGAAATGGGTCGCATATCAATTGCAAGCTCTTCGCGTTCGTTTTCACCATAATGCTTGCCAATCCCCGCATACAACCCCTCTGTGTTTTCTCGAACAATCACGAAGTCAATGTCTTGGGATCCTTTATTGGCTAGCGGAGTGGGAACACCTGGATATAATTTCACAGGTCTTAAATTAGCATATAATTCAAGTTCGCGTCGCTGACCTAACACCACCGCAGCACCCGCTAGCTGTCCATCATCACGGCGTATCGGCTCTCCTGGCGATTTCTCCCACCCTACAGCACCCAAAAGGATTGCATCGGCTTCCTGTTTGGAGAAGACTTCAGCTTCTCCTGGCCATTCAACACCGGTTTCTAAGAAGTACTTCCCACCACAAGGGAATTCATGAAAAGAAAGATTAAGACCAGAGGTGCCTGCGTTAACCGTCTTTAATATCACGATGGCTTCTTGTATGACCTCGGGTCCAATTCCGTCGCCCGGTAACACTTGGATCTTATACGTGCGTACCACAGGAATCCGTTCCACGTAACCTGTTCACTTTAAGCTATACAAAGTTTCCGACCTGTCACTTATCCGTAAGATTCAGAAGCATTACTGCCGCAATGAGAGTAAAGAAATCAGGAATCATGAAGAAGGGGCCTAAACTAGCCCCACGAACACCAAAAAGTTGGTGAAGGAGGGGGTGAGAGGAGAGAACTTGGAGTAGGAGAGCCAAAGAGAAAATGACTAGCCCTAAGGTGAATTTGGATCGAGTGACCCGGTAGATATCTACGTAGATTATCAGGAGTATAATGAGTAAGGCTGCGTTGACTGATGTGAGAATCGTCTTCAAGGTGAAAATGAATGGAAAATCAGGGGGAGAAGCCGGGGGTGGAGGTGGCATGTTAAAAATTGCCCAAGCTAAGGCCAGGACAATTACAATAAGGACGATTCCGACGATGAGCCAGGGCTTCAAATATTTCTGTGTCGATTCTTTCATCTTGATCACTCCTTTTTACCACGGTTTTGGATTTTTTCCCATATCTCCTCAAAGATTTCGTAATTGGCTTCCATGCGTGGCGACAGCATATAGGTCACGCCGTATGTTTCACCTAAGGAAGTAATAATGCCATTCTCGCTTAGGAGTTTGATGTGGTGGCGAATAGTATGGTAATCTAAGTTAAGCGAATTCGCTAGCTGGTTGGCATTTTGGGGCATCTCTTTTAATTCAAGGATGATGTATCCCCGGCTGATTCCTCCACGAGTGCCAGCAATCAGCCATCCGATGAGATGCCGCAGAGGGCGGATATGCGCAGCCATCGATTCCGCTCCACAGAATTAACCTATGAAGCAATCTGTTATAACTGTAATAAACTATGTGCCCCCATTCAACATGTTACTTAGAGAATACACCTCC
>JABXGX010000100.1 GCA_016550405.1 archaeon
AATACACTCTTCGATCCAACGTCTGTGTTTTGAAGCACCTCAATGACTTGGCTGAAGGTGGCTTCGGTGGATCGACTAGCCTGTTCTATAGCTTTGAGTTCCGCTGTATCCTTTGTTTCACGAGCCTCTAAGAACAGGTTCTGAGCCGGTTTGACCTCAACCCCGAGTTTTTGTAGAAGATGTGTATGGAGTGCATTCGTTTCATTTGGTACGCCAATTACCCCCTCTGATGGGAGTAAATTCTTCACAATATCAATAATCATCCTTTCCACATATTCATCCCTTGACACTTGATCCTGGATAGCCTGATTCATTGTTGGAGAAAGACTGTGAAAGTGTTGGACTGGGGAATACTTTTTTGCCCGTTCACAAATCATATCTGAGCCAGCAAGAACACCTGGGTTATTGGGGAGTTTCACGAAATGGATTGGATCGATGGCGAGAAAACGACTCATGTAATAAAGGTCCGGATGTAAAAGGCTCGTTCCCTCTAGGTAAAGTGCGTCTACACCATAATTAACCATCAACTCATCGATATCTTTGAGCAACTTAGAGCACGCTCCTTTCGTGTGGTAGACGATGCCGTCCTTTGTTGGCTTTTACCTTAAATCTTATGATGATTTCAGTTGAGCTTAAGAGGGGAAATTTCGAAGCATCTATGCTATTAGACTTTGCACAAGACCTAAGTACCTCTGGTCCAGGCTGGTGTGACCAAGATTCTGGTCACAACTTTACAGATAGCATATCTGCACTGACCACACACAACATCAGTAGTGAGTACAATGACTAACAACCAACCGACTGGCGACACAGATAGTGCTCCATCAGCGAGCTCCGTAGATCCAATTCCAGGTGATTTGGAACCAGTCCCAGAGGTTCCACCCCCAGAGAAGAAAGAGACAACGAGAAAAGGCTTTTTCACTTCATTAAAATCAGTGCTCACCTTTGGAAGCTATTCGGTATACCTAATCACCTCTTGGATCTTAGGTGTATTTGGCATCATCATGCAAAGCTACCTCATGCTATTCTTGCGAGATTTTCTGATCTTATACACTCCCCAAATCGGGTTAGTTTACATTACAATTGGTTTCATTCTTCTGGGCTATATGGGCATTGAGCTAATTGCGCGATTCTTTGGTGGTTACATCGGTGATAATTACAATCGAAAATGGCTCTCAGTGCTGACCATGTTTGTCTCAGGAATCGCAATGCTCATTTTTGCTTTTAGCACTGGGATTATTGGGCTCATTGCTGGTTCCGTCCTTATGGCAGGTTCGGCTATTTTCGCAAGTGGTAGCACTAGCTATATCTATGAGCAGATGGAACCTGAACACAGCGGTCTTGCGATGGGTATTTTCCAAACTAGTAGTGGATTTGGATTAATCGGACTTGGAATGGTCACCTGGCTTCTAGCGATGGGTGTTCCCTTTGTAATAACTATTCAAATTGTGTTCTTCATAGGATTTCTTTGTTATATGGCGGCAGCAGTAATTCGAACTATATTTCTAGCTGAGCCTCGTCCGATTGTTCGGGAAAAGAAGGACGCAAATCGGGCACGTGAATTTATCAAACAGAATGGAAATGCCCTCAAACTTCTATGGGTCATCCTACCAGTTTTCACAGTTGTCCTAATTCTCGATGCGCTAAGTGACGGATTCTATCGATTTGTCAGCACATTCTATTTGAATGAGGCACTGGGCTTTTCTATTGGGGAAATTAGCATCATGCTCATCGTTGTCTTGGCATTCTCTATTCCGCTCTCTGTGTATGTAGGATCCTTTTTTGATACTCGTGGAAGTCGACGTGCGATCATAGCCGTATATAGTGTGATGCCCATCACCCTTATCTTACTCATACTAACCCCCATATTCCCATATTGGCTTCCTATTCCTTGGATTGCATCTCTCATTACAACGTACCCTGTCATAGAACCCCTAGCGAGTACAGCATTTCTTGCCATCGCCATGAAAAACATTAATGACATTCTTTGGTGGACCCTGATTCTCACCTATCTGCGTAAAGCGCTCCCGCGATCAGAAACCGCGAAAATGCTCAGCATCTTCTTCATCGTGGTATTCATTTCTTTCCTAGTGACTCCTATTCCCTCGGGAATCATTTACACGTTATTTGGAGCGATACCAGTTCTATTGGTTGCATTGATTCTGAACTTCGCAATAGTCTGTATTCTCATCTTAAGAAATGTTGAACCCAAACCTATCCCGGATGAATACAAGGATCTTTAATCTTGCAGCAGGAAGGTTATTCAGAACCGGTCGGTTCTCGGACTAGAGGCAACATCAAGGTCGCGATAACTGTCAGAAGAAGAGCTAATCCGAAAGTATAACTGTGACCCAAGAGAACCCACAGAAATCCTGCAATGATGCTGGCGGGTAAGGCTGCGATTCCTATAAGCATCTGATATAGACCGAGATTGCTTGCTCGGACATCAATTGGGGAGAGTTCAGAGATTAGTGAGGATGCCATGGGAACAGTTGCTCCGATACTTGTTCCATAGAAGATGAGGGCTAGCAACACGCTCCAAGTTTCCTGTGGTGTAGGGGGTGTGGTGGGTGGTGGTGTGAACAAGAAAATGGCACACATAGCTCCGAAGAATACGAAGCCTAAGAGCATCGTCTTACGACGTCCTATCTTGTCACCCAGTGTTCCTAACGGCGCTGAGGTGATGGCGGCTGTGAGGGTGAAAACAAAATAGGCAACCGTGACCCCTAGAATCGGACTGATAGAAGGGAGGACTAAGAATGCGCCTGCATAGAGGGTGACAAGCGACCAACTGAAGGAGGCGAGGGCGAAGAGCACGCTCAGTGTGAGGAAAATGGCGAGACTACGATTGATACCCCGGAAATGAAACACTGCTTTCCCTAGTTCCTTTCGGTAATCTTTGATTCGGAATAGAACAATCATGGCACCAATTACTGTTGGAATTGCCGCAAAAAGGAACAAGAAGCGAAGGCTTGACAGATCATCAAAGCCGAAGGTCAATGTCAACCACGGGATGACAAAGACGATGAAAGCTAGAGAAATGAGAACACCAGCCGTGGCACCGGTATTGTCTGCAGTACGAAGAACACCAAAATTCTTTCCACGAGTTTCGTGTGTAGATACATCAGCAACTATGGCATCTCGAGGAGCTCCCCGAAGTTTCCCTGCCCGATCCAGGATTTTCGCTGGAATAAGCCACTGCCAGATGGGACTTGCTGCGTATATTACTCGAGAAGACGCCCCCATAAGATAACCGGTCCAAATGAAGGGTTTTCGCTTTTGGATTTTATCTGAAAGAAATCCCGAGAACCCTTTGGAGACATTAACTACAAAATCTCCAATGCCATCAACTAGCCCTAAGATGAGGGGGGCAAGACCAGGAGGTGAAAGTAGAAAGACGAAATAGGGCCACACTGAGAAAATGATATCGGAACCCATATCGTTGAGGAAGGAAGCAACTCCAAAAGTTTGGACAACCCTTCGTTCATCGGGACACTCACCAAGTAATTCTTTCATGGTTTCTTCGTTTTCACCCATAACAGGAAACCCTCATCGAAGAATTGTATACTATAGCTATATTACCGTTATATCCTGTTCAAAGAAACAAGGAATCGACATAGGTTTGGGAGAATTCTGGGTGCCGAGCTAAATCAATGAATTCTGTCTTTAATGCTATTTCTGAAGCCTGTCGACGTTGGGGGACCGATAACAGGGCGAACTGGGCACCACTTAAAGCAGCATTTCCAATGAAGGAAATCCTTTCTAGGGGAAGACGAGGAATGAGACCAATCTGTTGTGCGCTGGCTAGATTGAGGTACGTGCCAAAAGCTCCTGCAATATATAGATGGTCAAGGTCTTGAGGTGAAAGGTGCTGATGTTGAAGAAGAAGCGTATAGCCCGTTTTTATTGCGGCTTTGGCCAATAGCAGCTGAGAGATGTCCTGCTCAGAGAGAGTGATTGTGTTCTTCCCATGCTTCGATAACCCTTCGAAGAGAACGATATATTTCTCCTTCCCTTCTGTCTTAACTAGGGGTCTAGCCTGTTTTGTAAATCGCCCTTTGGGTGAAAGCAGTTTTGCCTTTACTAGTTCAGCAATCGCATCAACTACTCCTGATCCACATATTCCGATAGGAGCTTTTTGATCAATAGTGGTGAATGTAAACTTTAGAGAGGTTGGATTAAGGTGAATTCTTTCAATAGCTCCACTTATCGCTTTAATGCCATGTTTGATATGTGTCCCCTCAAAGGCTGGACCTGCTGCACAAGAAGTGGCAACAATATGGTCTTTGTTTCCGACGATGACTTCGCTATTGGTACCAATATCAATCATTAAGGTTGGGGCAGATTGTTTGTGGAGTCCACTGGCTAACACATCCGCGACCGCATCAGCCCCTACATATCCAGCGATGTTTGGAAGTACTTAGACTATACTCTGGGTTGGAAGGTTGAGACCTAGTTGCCCTGCAGAGACCTCAATAGGTCCACGGAAGGGGGGAACAAAAGGTCCATATGCCAGATGGGTTGTGTCAACCCCTAGAAATAGGCTAGTCATAACAGTGTTACCAACAACGATAATCTCGTAGATTTGGTTGAGAGGAACTCCAATAGAAGTGAGTGACTGTAGGAGTTGGTTAATGCCTTCGATTATGACCGCTTGTAGTTCACTTCGGTTTTCTAAACTCACACCAGCGTAGCTTAGGCGAGTCATTATATCGTCGCCAAACCTTAATTAGGGATTTTCAATTCCCTCAGAAGCGATGAGATTTCCTGATACAAGGGAGTACAGACTCGCCACTAGTTTGGAGGTTCCAATATCTAAGGCGACTCCACAAATATTGTCTTGAGTATCTCCTCCAAGTATATCGAGAATCTGATGCTGGTTTCGGATTATTAGTATCACTTCACCTCGCGCTTTCCGAACAGCATGTGGGGTTTTCGCAATAACAGGTAGCGGGTACTCCCAGCTCGTCACAGGCGCAAAGATGGGATTTTGGATTAGACTAGAGAGCACTCGTTCAGTATCTGGAATGGTGGCTTGATTATTGACGCCTGGAATCCTGAGGAGCACTGATTCAAAAGCAGGTTTGACCAGGACAGGTTTTTGAATCCCTTCAAGTTGCACACGGCGCCGAGTTTCTCGACTCGCAGTTGGAATTGTGACTACCAGCGATTCGGTCTTATCAATACGAGCCTGGCAGGCGAGACGGAATCCTGCGTTAATTTGCTTCGACGTTAAATGGGATCGTTCTGCAGCTGTCAATGGCGCCATACTTTTTGATGATTCTACTTGGACCCGACATTTTCCACAGATGCCTTGGCTTCCACATTCCGTTCGAAGACGTATTCTCGCACGCTAAGCGACTTGGAAAATAGTTTCTCCAATCTGAGCGGTAATTCGTTGCCCTTCCGGTTCAAAGGTCACAGACGTATCTGACACCAGGGTTAAACTCCATCCTATAAATGCTTGACAGAGTGGTTTTTTCATCAATAAGTGAACCACTGAAAATTTAAACCGTTGCGTCTAAGGTAGCATTGTAGATTATAAGGGAAAAGCCCATACAGTAAGTGACCTTTCCCTTCGAGGTGACTGAAACCTTGGCAGAATCTCCTCCCCCTGAAACTCCTCCTCCATCAACTCCTCCCACTCAACCACCAGCTGCACCTAAACCAGAAGAAAAACCCCTTGCCCCCGATCAGTGCCCAAGATGCCGAAGTGATGCAACAACCATTTTACGAAAAGTGCCCATCGCCTATGGCCATGAGATCACTCGTAAATGTGATAAGTGCGGGAATACCTGGACATACAAATCCAAATTCGGCGCTGGTGCCTGGCCTTAGGTTCACGATAATTGCTCTGCAGCCGCAAGGGAACTATCTCAGGTGCTAACTTTCGGTCTAAAAATATGGAAAACCTAGTAACACGGTTACTTGCATCTTGGTTGAGTAATTAGTAAGTTAAGCTTTCTCAAAACCATAGCAGGAGGCTTTATCGACGAGGAGAAGATAGCTCTTATCGCCCGATTTGGCAAAAGGGTTAGTCCCTTGACACACACCGCCTTTTCGATCATAATTTTTGCAGTCAAGACAAATTGATTTGATAGACATTTCATCAGGCATGATTTTCTGGGTCATTATTTATTTCACCAAATGAAAGGTGGTTCGAGTAAGGAGGCGAGATAGCTAAAACCTTTTCCGTCGCATTATTTTCAAAATGACTACACCCAAATACCGCTACTACAGAAGGAAATATTCACCGGAGGTTAATAGATGGCTAAAAATCCTTTAATTGAGTCAGATGAGGCAGAGATGTTTCAGGGGATTGTATCTCAAATTGCTAACCGACTTGTTAAACAAAAGGCAACATTAATGGTGGCTGAATCAGCTACGGGAGGTTTGATTCAACATCTTCTTACAGAAACACCTGGAAGCTCGGATTTTTATGATGGAGGAGTCGTCGCTTATGCGAATGAACTGAAACACCGCTTATTACAGGTTCCTGAAGCCACGATAAAGAAATTTGGTAGCGTGAGTGCAGAAACAGTAGCAGCCATGGCTAATGGCGTTCGATTATGGATGAATTCTGATTATGGTCTTGCCACATCTGGCATTGCGGGTCCTACCAAGGGAAAATCATCAAAACCGATTGGATTGGTCTATGTGGCAGTTTCTCATTGTTCGTTTGAAACCATTACACAAGAATATCGCTTCACAGGTAATCGACGCGATAATAAATTAAATTTCAGCCATGCAGCACTAACCCTACTTCTTGACTGTATTAAACAAGAAGAGTAACAAAATCTTGTTAATATTGGCGGAACTCTCTTAAAGCGCCATATAACACGACACATGACAATCATGCCACCTTTATCTGGATACCCTAACTATCTTGAATCCCCTGTCTTTCGTCCACCAAGTGAGGCGAATAGTCTAATTCTTCAGGCCACCTTTGGATGTTCACATAATGCGTGCACCTTTTGTGGTAGCTACCGTACAAAACAGTTCAGGGTCAAACCTTTCTCAAAGTTCAAAGAGGAAGTAATCCAATTAGCACGAAAATATAGGATCCAACCTCGACGAATATTCCTTGCGGATGGTGATGCTTTCGTTCTCTCCACAAAGCAACTTATGGACATTCTCCAACTCTTAGCTGATGAATTTCCAAGCACAGAGAGGATTAGCATCTACGCAAGTGGAATCAATGTCCTACGAAAGTCCGATAAAGAACTCGCTCAAATCCATGAGGCGGGGCTGGAGATGATTTATTTAGGTCTAGAATCCGGAGATGATTTCGTTCTTCAAAATGTGAATAAAGGCATCTCGAACGAAGAACACATTGCGGCTTGTTTAAGACTGAAGAAAGCAGGATTTACTCTCTCCCCAATTATTATTTTAGGGTTAGGTGGGAAGAGTCGAAGTCAACTTCATGCTAAAAATACTGCAAAGACGATAAGGGCGATTGATCCGCCATTCTTAGCGGCTTTGACACTCATGCTTGTTCCAGGAACAGAGCTGTATTTGCAAGCCAAACAGAAACAATTCCAACCGCTAACACCACTTGAAATTCTCCATGAGCTTCGCCTTCTTCTTGATGGACTCACTAGTCTTTCATATTGCGTGTTCCGTACTAACCATGCTTCAAATTATCTTCCTCTCCGGGGAGTACTTTCTCAAGATCGAGAAAAGCTTCTCGGAACCATCGACTCCGTTCTAGCGGATCCCAATATCTCAGATAGATTACGACCTGAATATATTCGGGGATTGTAAGAAAGGTTTAACTCCTCCGCTTCGGAAAATAAAGAAGAGCCTTTTGGAGTTGAATATAATTGACTTTAGATCCAGATGATCTTGATCCCTTAAGGCGAGGAGAACCTCGACCAATTCATCCGAAGGATCCTCGGCAGCCTTTTAATGCGGATATATTAGCTTTGCTCCGTCAACTTGTGGTCCGGGTAGAACAGCTAGAAAAGGATATGCACGAAGTCAAAGAGAAACTGAAAATCTAAATCTTATGACTGACGTCGACGACGATACAGCACAACAGCCCCAATGACGATTCCTGTTGTTACTGCCCCACCTATCAAGAGTGGAATGGGTGAACCGGGGCTGAGTACAATCGTGGCGGTGGCAACGCGGTACTGACACAGGAGTAGTTGATCAGGATCTAAGGTAAGTTGAATGGGAAATTCAGCAAGTTGGATTGTACAAAGGCTTACTGCTTGGGGTTCAATCCACACCCAATGAACTGAGCTATGGATTCCATAATTAACATGAATTGGAACTCGCAAACGAACAGGTGTGAGTTGATCTTGAATAACTTGGAAACTCACAAACCAGCCAGAAGAGACTGGCTGAATGGATGCCCCACCGATGCTAAGCGTAACAACGCCGTTGTTATACACCCAAGGATCGAAGAACCAGTCTAAAGATTCATTCACCGCCTCTTCAAATAGGCTTTGCAAGGTCTGGGCTCGGATGTTCTCATGAATCCCCTCTGTGAAGATATAATGCCAAGCTTCATAGAACGTGGTAGTTCCCAGTTGATGCCGGAGCATGTCGTAGACCAGAGCACCTTTTGCATATACAATGCTTCCATATGCATACCAATTAGCACTTTGCCAGAAACTCATTGATTGATTAAGAGTTTTATCGCCCTCAGAGTTCACATATTCCCAATATTGAGTCAAATCGTAATCTCGATAATCAGCCCGTTGGGTAGCTCCATAGACATATTCAATCCAGACGTATTCGGTGTAGGATGCAAACCCCTCATCAATCCATGGTTCAGTGTAGCTGTCTGTCCCTAATGTGAAGGGTATCCATTCATGCCCGATCTCATGGGCTGTCACTGTAGCAAGGGAGGAGAGCCCTTCAGGATATGAATAGAGGGGAAGGCCGATCATGACTAGTTGTGGGTATTCCATACCTCCAGCCCAGATATCAGCCTCTACAATGGCTAGACTTTTCCAGGGGTACTGAACAAAGAGGGTTCCATAGATTTCTAAACAGTCATCTGCTACCTCAAGGACGCGTTGGCCTCCCCCGCTATGTTCAGCTAGGTAATAGCTAGTGACGTTCACACCGTGTGAGAGGATGCTCATTGTTTCATAGTGAGGACTCGCACACCAGGTGAAATCACGTACGGGACCGGTTCGAAAATTCCAAGATCGTGTTGAAGCACCTGTATTGATGGTGTCTAATTCACCGGTTGCAGCAACTATGTAGTCATCCGGAACCGTGATTGCAACATCATAGATTGCCACATCATGATAGAAACTTTCGCCCATATGTGAGTATGGTTTAGTATCCCAACCTCGATCATCATAAACAGCTACAATAGGATGCCAATTGCCCATATTATATCCCAGAAACTCAAAGGGATTCGTCCGATGATACCAACCAAATCGATCTCCACTTTCTGGAACCATCACTTGCCATGAAATCGTTAATGTAACATTTCCACCTGGTGGCAGGATACCGGGTCCTGAACCTCCAATTAAATCCACTTCTAGAACTGTTTGGTTGGTACCAGTTATGGTATAACTGAGGGGGTTACTGTCATAACTAACATCGGAGACTTCAATCGATCCGTCAGGTTTGAAGGCGTTGGGATAAAGATGGAAGTACAATTCAGAAAATGCGACATTGGCGTGGTTCACATAGTTAATTGTCGTGAATCCATTGACGATATGAGTCGAATCTTGGAGAAAGGCTGTAATGGTATAGTTTGTGATGGGGGAAGGTGCAGCCATTGGTGCGTGATTAACCTCAGGGGTCAGTTGGGTGGTGAGATCCTGCTCAGAGCAGACTTCAGAAGAGTGGAAAGTAAGGGGAGTTATAAGAGGAAAAAGAAAAGACAAGATGAGGGTACACACAATAGCGGAACCAAAGACAAAACATAGCCGAATTTTCAAGACCTATCAACTCTTGAAAGCTCTTAGAATAATGTTAAAATAAAGTCTTCGAAGGGAGCAGTTGCGCCCTTCGGATAAAATCGGTAAATCCAGTAAAAGGAGTGAAAAAATGTTCAAAAGAGAACTAGGTTTCTTCAGGCACAGCGGGGAATTCGTAACCGCAACTGGGGCAAGCTATGGCACCGCATGCACGGGCCATCATGCAACCTGCGCATCCCGTTGCTTGAGTCTTTTCGAAGACTGTTCCGCACATTGGACATCGGTAATTTGTCATGATGTTGTTCCTCCAAAGTTGATATGTAGATGTGAATTCTACGAGTATTTCACCTTTTAGGGTTTATGGAAATCCCATTCCGATGAGTATCCAATTGACGACACCTCCAAGGAAGAAAGCGAGGGTGATTGTGGTTGTGGCTAGGATGAGTGTGTATTTCCAGCGGTATTCACGTACGAGTACAGCGACAGTAGCGATACAGGGGATGTAGAGAGTAGTAATGAGCGCAAAGACGAAGAGTTGGCGGGCGGTCATGAAGGTGTTCAAGGGGCCATTTGCGAGGATAATGAGGAGTTCGACCGTTAGTTCTTTCCTTAGAATGCCGTAAACGAGAGCTGCAGCTGTTTCGGGGGGCAGTCCTAACCAGCCTACTACGAGAGGAGCGGCCCAGATGCTGACCATATGGAGATAGGAAAAGTCAGGAGTGGGGAAATAAAGGAGGAGACCCAGGATAGCACCACCGATTATGATGAGGGGAAGGGCAATATAGATGAATTCTCGAAATCGAAGCCAAGTTTTTTTAATGGTAGGCCTAATTCGGGGTGACCGGAGTGGTGGAATTTCCATAACCAGACCATGTGATGAACCTGGAAGCGTATGTTGTAGTAAAGCTCCGAATCCTATGATGATTGAGAACACAATGCCAAGGATAATGAAAGCAAACCAGACGGACGCATAAACCCCGACTGTTCCAAGAATTACTGCAAGTTGGGCTGAACAGGGAATCAGGACGACTAGAAATCCTGCGATGAGGCGTTCTCGACGAGTGTTAAGTATTCGAGTTCCAAGAACTGCAGGCACATTACATCCCATGCCAGTTAGCAATGGAATGATAGCTCGACCGTGGAGACCAAGGCGATGCATGAATGCATCTAGCAAGAAAGCAATACGGGCTAGGTATCCTGTATCCTCAAGGATGGAGAGGATGATATAAAAAGTTCCAACGAAGGGGATTGCGATGAATAGCCATGCTTGAATTCCTAGCACCAGACCATAATAGAGGATAATTTGAATGATTGGGGAAGGAATATAGGTTGTTATAAGAAATTCTGCAGTGGGATTAATGAAAATCTCCCAGAATTCTCCAACTGTTGCATCAAAGATTGCACCTATTACAAACATCAAAAGGATTGATCCGATTAGAACGAGTACGGCAATTGGAAGTCCGGCAATGCGATGTGTAAGGATGTTAGATATCTTTTCGGTGACCGGAACTCGTTTACCTTCCCCAAGCTGAACTTGTTCAGTTAAAAAAAGTGTATACTGCTGCCGTTTTTCTCCAAGGACTAAGACGATATCTTCTTCAAATTCTTGTTCGATGTCTTTTCGGATCTGGTCAACGATTTTAACGGCGGACTCTGATTCTAGGGCGTTTTCAATACATTGCGCACATTGGGAGTACTCTTCGAGTAATTGTTGGGAGACAATACGAAGAGGGAGATTCATCGGGCACAACTGCATTTTCGCAAGGTGCCGTTCTAATGTTCGGAGCTTTGCTTCGATTCCATCAGGGAATAGTAATCGCCGTGGTGTTTGCTGGGTTCCTTCAAGTGCGCCTGTTTTTGCAGCAGTTCGCAAAAGGAGCTTCAAATTGGTTCCTCGTATTGCTACTGTAGGAATCACTGGAACGCCCAAGAGGGCTTCAAGTTTCTGAACATCGATTTCGATACCCATGCGTTTTGCTAAATCAACCTGGTTCAGACACACTACTATCGGTATATCAAACTCTAGCAAGGCAGTTGTGAGAAGTAAGTTCCGAGGAAGGTTAGTTGCATCTACGACATTAACAATTACATCAGGAGTATCCTGCTGCAAATATCGCAATGTCACTTTCTCATCTTCAGTAGATGGGCTGATAATCGTATATGAACCAGGTAAATCGACGATATCGAGTCGGATATCTGGGGTTTCTTCGAAGAAGTCTTTTTTTGCCCATCTTTTCATGCGATAGCCGAATCCTTTTCGCCATCGACCCCTATGCGGAGGTTTTTCTTTTTGTCTTTTAGTATCCCATTTTTTGATTCCGGGGTGCCATCGAGGCGAGTATATATCATGACGAGAAAAATAGACCTTGCCTTCGAGGATTTCTACCGTGGTTCCTGGATAATTGGAAACGATAGCCCCAAGACCTGTCCAATTATTGAAGATGACACTCTTCCCCACATTAGGTTGGCCCACTAGGGCTATTCGAATATGATCTTTGTCTTGGAAGTGTCTCGATTTACGGCGTCTACCTTTCCCTGGTCCTCTCATTTTTAACCCGCTCCGCTGATCTATTCCTCAACATCGCGGCGGACCCGTACACGTTTAGCAAGTTCCGAACTTAAGGCAAATTGGGCGGTTCCTATTTCGATTAAAAGCGTATCCCCGACAGGTGAAATTTGGATAACTCGGACGATTTCACCAGGTAACATACCCATCGAGGACATCATTCGGAGTAAGTTAATATTTTCGTCACTGATACAATCGATGATTGCAAGTTCGCCTTGTTTCAGGTTTGCCAATGTCAATTCGGGAATTGGCGTCACGGTTCCATCCGATTCCGGAATGGGATTTCCGTGGGGGCAGGTGGCAGAATCTTCGAGTCTATCAAGAACGTTTTGACAAAGCTCGGGGGTCAAAAGATGTTCCCATTCACAAGCTACCTCATGGGCTTCTTCCCAGCTGACTCCTAATAAATCGACTAATAATCGCTCAGCAATTCGGTGACGGCGTAGTACATCTAGCGCAAGTCTCCGACCCTTTGATGTTAACCGGACACCACGACTTTTCTCATATTTAAGATACTTTTTCTCCGCCAATTTTTGGATCATTTGAGTAACGCTAGGCGGTTTTACGTTGAGGACCTCTGCCAACTCTCCAGTCTTTGCGTATTCTTGATCATTTTGAAGGAGTCGAAAAATTGCTTCAAGGTATTCCTCAATCGTTGCATTGGGTATGTCAAATTTGGGGGCACTTGAACTTGCTTTGGGTTCTTCTTTTCTGACTTCTGGTTGGGATTGAGATGCAGGAGCCATGATTCAGATTTAGGTGTGCCTAAATATAAATCTTTACGTCATATTACTTTCTCCTTGCCGTGATTAAACTAATCCCAGAACCTGGGCACACATTAAAAAATACAAAACCAGGAATCTGGCAGCTCCCCATCGTTCAGCAATATTTTCTACATCCGCTCGTTTGGCTGGTTTATCCCGTAGATAGAGTTGGGAGATGATTTGACGTATTCCCAAATCGTCAGCGGGGAACACCTCAAGGCGACGTAACCCTGTTAACACAGCCAATTCAGCAGTCCAAAGTCCAATTCCTCGAAGAGCATCCAACTTATTGATTACAGTGAGCGTATCGAGTAGTGCGAGTTCTTTTAAGTCAATTGACTCATTGGAAAGGGCTTTGAATAACCCTTTCAAATAGGGCACCTTATATCCGAGTTTGCAAGCACGTAGCTTACTTTCAGGAAGGGCATGCAGAGTTTCCCAGGATGGAAAACCAAACAATTCCTCTTCTCCGATTCTGCATCGAGGTCCATACTCAAGCACGAGATGTCGGATCACCTTATTGGCAGATCGAAAACTCACTTGCTGTTGAATAATCGCTTTCACTATTGCTTCAAAGAATGTTGGTTGGCTGAAAGGTCGAAGCCCTCGCAACGGTTTTTCAAGATGTGCAATTACAGGATCTTTCTTAATTGTTGAGAGAACTGATCTGGTATCAACATCCCATCCTAGAAGCCACCCTATTTGAGCCGTGATGGCTTTATGATCTCCACCATATTTAGCAGGCCATTGTACTTGTAAACTTGGTGTTTTTCCCTTGCGTAGTTGGATGACACGTACAGGAATTAAATTGCTATTAATGGAAAGACAACGAGCAAATTCTCCCGGACGTTTGTACTCGGGGACTGGCTGAACATCTGAGTAAATCCAACTATCGACAGTTGTATCCAAATCAAACGGTCTTTCAAGCTCTACTTGGAATCCATGAACATCAGACATTAAATCCTCGATTTACTAGAGGAGATATTTTATCTTATGCCTCTGCCGTGAACACACTAAAAAGCGCTTGAAGAGTTGTTATAGGATGTGGCTCAACTGTCCACAACACTCATATTCCAGCAAGTACATTTTCAAATAAAGAACCTAGAAAGTGGTGAATAAGATGGCAATGCTTGGTGTTCAACGAATCATGACGGGCCAAAATGTTGAGGTTGGTGATGTCATGCACTGTTTTCTCGGTCTTCGTACTCTTGAAATTGATGTCTATTTCTATCTTCTTAAAGGACAAGCCACCGTGAAAGAGGTTACAACAGCCCTCGGAAGCAATCGGAGCTCTGTCCAACGTGCCATACAAAACCTCGTCCAACGAGGGTTTGCCCACCGACGAACCCGAACACTTCGCAAAGGCGGCTATGTATTTGTATACGAAGCTGTTAGCCTTACAACCATGAAGGATTTGATCAAGGATGCTCTTGACACCTTCTACAAGCAAATTGTAGAATTCTTAGATCAGTATTGGGCAAAATCAGAAAACACGAATTAAGTGTTGTGCTCAGTTGTGGCACTATCGACACCTTTTTATGGCATCCCTCATAATCCAACTTTGGAACTGCGCAACAAGGATAAAGACCTTTTTGCAGTATACTGGACGGTGAAGCACAATGGCATCAATCGGCTGCCCCTTCTGTACCAAGACTGGTATCGCTATGGTCATCACAGGCTTTGCACTAGTCTTACTCAGCGTTACGATAGCCATACCATGGCTAGCCATTATCGGTCTAGTCTTTTTAATCGCCGCATACATCGTCCCAGGACTCGTGAGTGGACGCAGCTGCCATAGTGATGGCTGCACTAATCCCTCACACCAGCATGGAGAGGAGGACTCAAAGTGAGTAATAATCCCGATCCAGAATTAACACGTTTACGTGAACAAAAACTTAAGGAGTTACAACACACAATGGCAACCCAAACAGAAGCCCCCAAAACAGAACCAGGAAAAGTACTCCACCTATCCACCGTCGACTTCGACGAGACCGTGAAGGACGGTGTAACCCTCGTAGATTTCTTTGCCGAATGGTGCGGGCCATGCAAGATGATGGCTCCCGTCGTGGATAAGCTTGCCCAAGAGTACGCTGGGCGAGCGAAGGTCGCAAAAGTGGATGTGGATCACAATATTGAGATTGCGATGCGGTATCGCGTGCAGGGTGTCCCCACCTTTGGTCTATTCAAGAATGGCGTGATGGTGCACCGCATCGTTGGTGGTGTTGGCTATCAACCGCTAAAAGCCGCATTAGACACTTTCCTCTAAAACTCAACTTCTCATTAATTGACAGCCAATCAATGACCTCAATTGGCAGTTAACGGATTGGCTGTTCTAATTTTCTTTTGAGAAAATAAATAAAATTATAAATCCTATTGCTTTTTCCCTCGTTGAACACATTCCTTCCGTGTTCAGGTGGTTCAGACTAAGCAGCTCCGAAAATTTTTTATGGTCAATTCGAATTTTCGTGGGCTGCTGGATCACCCGTGGAGGGTCTGGAAATCATAAGCGTTGATTTCAGACTAGATAAGGTAATCAAGTATCAGCAACCACCTCTCACCTACAGAAAAAAAGAATTGGCTACGTAACAATGTCTTAGGAGGATACAGTCAATGACGGATATACCGCAAGACGCGAGTAAACCACCAGAAGCAGAAAAAGGTGAGAAAAGGATAGTTGACAAATCAAAATCGGCAGAACCTTCAACCATGGAACCCGCGAAACCCAAACCCTTAACGAAGAAGAAATTACAGAAAGCCTTGGTTAATGCTCAAGCGCAGGTTCAGACGTATAAGACCCAGCTTGCTTACTTACAAGCCGATCATGAGAATTTCGTCAAGGCGATGGAGCGTCGTGAAGCCGATCTTCGGCTCCAAGCAAATCGAGAGCTCCTTCTTGGGTTGTTACCTATTCTTGATGATTTGGAACGTGCCCAACTCATGATCCCTCAGATTGAAGCAAACAATCCCTTCATTGAGGGACTTTCAATGCTAGTGAGCAATCTGAAATCGACATTAACAAACGCTGGTGTCAAGGTAATCGAATGCAAAGGTCAACCCTTTGATCCCTTACGTCATGAAGCGGTGGTTCGAGAAGAATCTACCACGCATCCTCCAAATACCGTCATTGAAGAGTTACGTAAAGGTTATCTCTTGAAAGGGACATTGCTGAGACCATCCATGGTGAAGATAGCGGTTGCACCTACTCCTCCCCCAAAAACCAAGGTAACACCTTCGGTTGAAAAGGAAACAAAGAAAAATTAACATCTAAAGATAATTGACAACGAGTTGATGAAAAATGGCGAAAATAATCGGAATTGATTTGGGAACAAGCAACTCAGCCGCAGCTGTGATGCGCGGCGATCGTCCCATCATTATTCCCAGCGCTGAAGGACCCACAGTATCCGGTAAAGCCTTTCCATCCTATGTGGCGATCACAGAAGATGGAACACGACTGGTTGGCGAACCAGCTCGTCGCCAGGCGGTAGCAAACCCCGAAGGCACCGTTACAGCTGTGAAACGAAAAATGGGAACCCGAAAAAAAGTGAAAATCCGTAATAAGACTTATACTCCCGAGGAAGTGTCTTCATTTATCCTTCGCAAAATCAAAACGGATGCTGAAGCTTTTCTCGGAGAACCTGTTTCACAAGTTGTTATAACCGTGCCTGCGTACTTTAATGATAATCAACGGCAGGCCACAAAAGATGCCGGAGAGTTAGCAGGATTAGAAGTTGTTCGCTTAATCAACGAACCAACTGCGGCCTCACTTGCTTATGGCATCGATAAACTGGACCAGGAACTCCGAATTCTTGTTTTTGATCTTGGAGGTGGTACTTTGGATGTCACCATCATGGAATTCGGTCCTGACCCAGAAACTAAAAGCGGGTTATTCCAAGTTGTATCTACAGCGGGGGATACGCAATTGGGCGGAACAGACATGGACCTCGCCATTGCTGAATGGTTAGCCGATGAATTCACAGGAGAACATGGAATGGACCTCCATGATGATCCTACGGCATGGAGGCGCCTGCTTGAGGCTTCAGAAAAGGCAAAAATCGAATTATCCAATGTCATTGAAACAGAGATCAACCTACCATATCTGACTGCTGATAAGAGTGGACCCAAACACATGCAAAGAAAACTCACACGAGCCAAGCTTGAGGATCTCGTTCGCGATATTGTTAGCCGGTGTGACGGTCCTATGCGACAAGCCATCAGTGATGCTAAGCTTCGACCGAATGAAGTTGACAAGATCATACTTATTGGTGGACCTACTCGGATGCCTGTCGTTCGACAGTACGTTGAGAAGTTCATCGGAAAGAAGGCTGAACGAGGTGTCGACCCAATGGAAGCAGTTGCCTTGGGTGCAGCAATCCAAGGGGGTGTTATCACTGGCGATGTTAAAGACCTACTCCTTCTTGACGTTACTCCCCTCTCATTAGGAGTTGAAACGAAGGGGGACATTATGACCCCCATTATTGAACGCAACACCACAATACCCGTTGAGCGCAGTCAAATCTTTAGTACAGCTGCAGACATGCAAACCGTGGTAACCATTCATGTTCTTCAGGGTGAGCGATCCAGAGCCAGCCAAAACATCTCTTTAGGCCAATTTAACCTCACGGGAATTCCACCGGCTCCTATGGGAGTGCCTCAAATCGAAGTCACCTTTGACATCGATGTAAATGGCATACTCCATGTTAAGGCCAAAGATCTAGGTACAGGAAATGAACAAAAAATCACAATCTCAGCTTCCACAAAATTAACAGAAGATCAAAAAGAGCGGATGGTCGCTGATGCAGAAGAATATGAAGAAGAGGATAAGCGGTATCGTGAGGAAGTCGAAGAATTGAACAAGGCGGAATCGCTTGTGTATTCTGCTCGTAAGACCATCAAAGAGCTGGGTGATAAAATCAGTGCAGAGGACAAGGAAAAAGTCGAAGAAGCCGCTAATCGATTAGAAAAGGCTGTCCAAGACAAAGATCTGGCTACGGCGAAACAAGAAATGGAAAGTCTGACCGATATCTTGCAAGGTGTTGGCACAGCCGTCTATCAACAGGTAGCGGAAGAACAAGCACGTGCTCAAGCTCAAGAAGGCGTCGCTGACGATTCAACTTCAAAGCCAAAGAAAAAGAAAAGTAAAGATAAAGTCGTTGATGCTGATTACGAAGTTGTCGATGACGAAGATAAGAAGTAACTCAGGCTCACCATCAGGCGGCGTAATCTGCAAGCCGGTTCAGGCAGAACAAATAAAAGCGAAGCTTTGATTCGGATACGCATTTACGGTGGATTAGCGTGAGTTATGGCAGCAATCAAAAACGCGACTACTATGAAGTGCTAGGTGTAGATCGAAAAGCAACACAAGCAGAAATCCGAAGTGCATACCGTAAACTTGCGCTCAAATATCATCCTGACCGGAATAAAGAGCCTGATGCAGCGGGGAAATTCAAAGAAGTCTCGGAAGCGTATGCTATTCTTTCGGATGAGAATAAGCGACAGCAATATGACCAGTTTGGTCATGCTGGAATAAGCGGTCGATATAGTGCTGAGGACATCTTTGGCGGGATTAATTTCGAAGACATCTTGCGAAGCTTCGGACTCGGTGGAGGCCTTGGAGGTTTTGGAAGCATCTTCGACTTCTTCATGGGTCGGGGGGGTAGGAGGTCGGGACCACAGGATCAAGCAATTGACCTGCGTTATGATATGAAAATCTCCTTGAAAGAAGCAGCTACAGGTGTAGAAAGAGAAATCAACCTGAAGCGGGATGAGCAGTGTCCAAAATGCGGTGGAACTGGTGGGGAACCTGGAACCCCCATGAGCACGTGTTCACGTTGTAATGGACGCGGTGAGTTACGACAGGTCCAACAAACGATGTTTGGACAGGTTATTCGTGTTGGCACTTGTCCAGATTGCCGTGGACAGGGTCAAATGATTGAAACGCCTTGCTCGCAATGTAATGGAAAACGAACGGTTCGAGAAAAACGAAGTATCCGGGTTCAAATTCCTCCGGGAGTAGAATCGGGTTCAATGCTCCGGCTTAAAGACCAGGGAGCCTCTCAGGAGGGAGGAAGGCCTGGTGATCTGTATGTGGTAATTCATGTTGAACCTGATAAGACCTTTCAGCGGGTAGGTGATGATATTTTGATAGAACTCTCGATTTCCATTACTCAAGCCACATTAGGCGTTGAAATCGAAGTCCCCACTCTTCTTTCTAAGGCAAAGCTAAAGATTCCATCTGGAACGCAACCAGATACGCTCCTTCGGTTGAAAGGACAAGGTATGCCACGTGCTAGGTGGCGTGGGAATGGCGATCAGCTTGTCCGAATAAGAGTCGAGATTCCTAAGAAGCTCAATCAACGTGAGCGGGAACTATTAGAACAACTTTCCAATGAATTGGATAAGAATTGAATTTTTAGTCGGCTTTGGCGACCACTTGAATATCACTGAATTGAATGGTAGGAGCGATGAGTGAACCTCCTGCTCCAACGAGGTAACTTCGAATATCGTTTCCAACTACATCAACTTTCTTGATGAGATCAAAAGCATTCCCTGCCAACATTAAACCGTGGACTGCGCCTGTGAGTTCTCCATCGATAATGCGAAACGCGGGATTACCTACTACACTGTAATCCCCTGTTTCTTGGTTCGATGAATGAGCACCTTGTAAGCCTTTGATTAAATATCCCGATTTTATCTCTCCTAGAATATCTTCAAAGGAGTGTTTTCCGCCAGGAACCATCATATTTGTGGGAGCTGTATCTACAACGCCTGTTCGGAGATTCCGACTTGCATTTCCTGTACTTGTTTCTCCGTGGCGATTAGCCCAGTAATTAGTCCACAAAAAGGATTGTAATCTCCCTTTTTCGATAATAGGCGTCTTTTGTTGGGGAATCCCTTCGCCATCAAAAAGACCTGTGGCATATCCACCCTGGTAGAGTCCATCATCCGTGAAGGAAAGAGCTTCAGAAGCAATGAAATCTCCTTTCTTATCTGCAAGTTTTGATTTCCCACGAACTACGTTTTCACCCTTGATTGCTGGCATGAAAGCGAAGGAAAGAAGAGAGCCTAAAGCACTTGCTTCAAAAAGGATAGTCCCGGAACCGGTTTCTCCTTTTGCATGCTTCTTTGCTAGGAGCACATCCTTCACAGTGTTGTTGACAACATAATCCAAATCTAGTGTGAATTTGCGATTGATATCAACTGACCATACTGAAGAAGTCATACCAGTTTCAGTTGGAGCCACTAACACAGCATAAGCATAAACGCCGGTTCCTCTATCGCTGATAGAGATGCCGTTAGAGTTAGCGTAAGCGGTCCATCCAAAGAATCCACCTGTACCTGCTTCTCCAATAATTATCGATGAGTCCTTCTCCGTAATCTCCTTAGCAATCTTCGTGGATAAATCAACAAAAACTCCAGGATCTTTTTCAGGAATTGATGCATCCCAGGTTCCTGTCACCTTTGTGTATTTGGTTTTAAGTGCAAAATCCTTCCAAGTCTCATCGGGTGTACTGGCTTTCGCTGCTGCAATTGCACGATTCACTGATTCTTTGATTGTGTCTGGTTCAAGTCGATTGGTATAAGCAGAGCCTAATTGCCTGTCCACCACAACTCGAATCGAGGCACCTGCTTCCTGCATCTTCAATGCCTTGTTGATCTGTCCTAAAGCGACTTCACAGCTGATTTCATAATTATCCTGCAATAGAATCTCAATCTGATCAACTTGCTTAGAGCCAAAGGCTACAGCTTGTTCTGAGAGCGAAAGAAGGTATTGTTCTTTGTCTTTCATGGTTCTAACCTCCTTAGTCTTTTCCTCCAAAGGTTATCGGACCACTTCCAAATCGAATGAGCGGCCCACCATCACTGATGAGAGCCTCTTGACCTTTTCCACATCGACCTGCACCAAAAGCAAAAGCGTCTTTGCCTACTCCTTCGATCTTCAATAGTGCCTCCGTAGCAATGCCTGAAATAGACATATTGGTAACCGAGTTCCCTAATTCACCTTTGACAATTTCAAAAGCTTCTTGGATCCCTACTTGAAAACTCGCATTCATTTCAGCTTGGCCCCCTGCGACACCAAGGCAATAATAGCCGAAGTCGATTCCTTCAAAGAGTTCATCATCAGATACATCACCACGCTCAAAGAAGGTGTTACGCATCCGGATTAGCGGTACATAGCGATAGTCTTCGGCCCGTGCATTTCCTGAAGGGCGCATATTAGTTTTCTTTGCATACTCGCGGTCGGTGAGAAGGGCAGTCAGGATTCCATCTTTGATCAAATATACTCTGCTGGTTAGCACGCCTTCATCGTCATATTTGCTAGTGCCTAGACCTTCGGCGATGGTTCCATCATCGACCATAGTGACTCCCTTAGGAGCAACTTCTTGGTTCATTTTCCCAGCAAAGGCAGATTGTAATGTGAGGTCGGCCTCAGCTAAGTGCCCCAGTGCTTCATGAGCGAGTGTACCCACGACTTTTGGACCCAATACACACGGGAAGCTTCCCGGTTTTGGTGTTGAACCTTTGAGTTGCTTTTTCACGCGTTCAACAATGCGTTCGCCGACAATTTCGGGTGTCTGGTCATTTTCATAAAATTCCCAGCCATGAGCGGTTGTGCCACTCTCGTCTCGAGCGCCAGTGATTTTGCTATTCTCTTTAGCGGTTAGCCAAACCCATAAATGTACATGACCAAAGCCTAGTTCTAATTCAGTGCCTTCGTTCGTAACGATATATTTTGTACCGAATCCATCGCGTTGACGAATAGTAATCGCCTTTACACGTGAATCAAGTTGCTTGGTTTCTTGCCACAGCTGGGCAGCATAAGCGATTTTTTCTTTAGGATCAACATCTGTGGGAATTCGATCCACCTTCAGTGGAATCGTTGCTTTGGCTGGCTTTATTTCTGCAAGCTCAATCGGATCTTTGCGAGCTTGACTAGCACTATTCGCGAGGGAATAAGCATCTTTGACAGACGCTTGTAACCCCTCGGGAGAAAGATCATTAGAGGAGACGAAGCCCCAAGTACCACCAGCTAATACCCGGATTGCTACACCTTCTTCGATACGCTGACTGATACTTCGGACCCGTCCATCTTCAAATTGCGTATTACTGCGATTTAGGGATTCAACACGTAACTCGACATACGTGGCACCGAGTTTTTCACCGTAATCAGCAGCTTTTTGGAGCTTATCAATCACAAAAATCACTTCTAGCGTGTAAGAACTTACACGATTCTAGAAGCGGATAGGAGACATAACAGCTTATAAGCCAATTGGATTGAACAAATATATTGAGGAAATGCTGTTGGCATTAAAAGCCACCTTCATCGTTGATGCCATGCTGGGGTCTCTTGCTCGTTGGCTACGATTACTAGGATACGATACTCTCTACTGTGAAACCCAATCAGATGATGAAATTCTTGAAAGAGTCGATAGCCGCATTCTTTTAACGCGAGATAAAGAACTCATGCTTCGAGCCAAAAAACTGGAATACCGCGTTCTGAATCCCGGAAGCAAGTCCGTAGGGTCAATGCTTAAACAACTCCAGCAGACACTGCGAATTACGTTTCTTGCAGATCCTGACCTGAGTCGATGTCCCAAATGCAATGCACCACTTCAGAAACGTAATCGTGTCCAAGTTCGAACCCTTGTGCCTAAGGGTTCTTTAAAGAATCATCAGAATTTTTGGCAGTGTACAAATAAGGAGTGCCAAAAAGTCTATTGGCAAGGCCGGCATTGGACTAGAATTAAAAATACGCTCAATAAACTTGATACAGAAAATAAGTCAAGCTGACTTAGGATAATATTCGGGAAGAAGGAGTCTAGGTAAGGCACAGATTACAGCATCTCGAAGGATTTGAGTTCTAGTTAACCGCTTCTGCGTGAGTACACCCATTACACCCTCATTTTTGAAAAGGTCGTTACGACCCAAGAGCTTGTCAACAGTGTGTTTACTAGTATCACTGGTTGGATCGATTTTTTTCACAAGCTCTTGTGATACTTCGATGGCGACAGACCGGGCAACACTCAGTTCTTCGCTTTTCTTAACGGCAGCAATTGCTTGGATATAATAGGTATTATTGAATTGTGTTAGTCCACCTTCAATCCCGATTGCAAAATTTGCCTGTGGTTTTTCTTTGTGAGCAGATTTTGCCCGATTGATTGCCCCTTGTAATGTTTCAGATTCAGACATAGGGAATGGTTGGACTCCTGAATTGACCCCCAATGAAATGACTGATACTTCGTCAAAATATAATTCAAAAGCCTGTCTGACAGCCTCTTGTTTTACTGGGTTTTGCGAGCCAAGAACAACGTGCATGCTAGATTCGTATTTAGTACTTCCTAAAAAGACTAGGCTAAGGTTCTATTAATCTGATTTTGTCTTTCGGATGCGCGCTTCACGAACCTTCCGATGGAGCGGTGATCCTCTGGCTTTTATCAGGAGAAGAATATTTTGAATGGCTTTAGAACGCAACAGATAGCTATAGATGTGGAGCATGGCAAGGACAGTAACGATCCCTCCAAGAATTAGAACAATTAAACCTAAGGGAGCTCCAATCAATGGTATTGTACCTGTCTGTGTTATGAGGAAGGCAACTAGCCCCAGCAAGAAAATACAGGCAGTGTATAATGAAATTAGTGAAGCAATGAGAATCATTGGCCAATAGGCAACAGCTTCAAGTCGAGTGCCCCCCGATTCGGTAAAAAGACGAAAGCGAAGATGTTTTGCCATACTGATGGGAGATAAGCCAAACCAGGATCCCTGGCGCACCTCAATAGCATCAGGCGGGATTGTCCATAAGAGCTGACATTTCATATCTAGAAGGATGCGGCGTAGTTCTGTGTAGGCATCGTTGAGTGGAAGCTCAGTGAACCCCTCTAACATGGAATGCTTTGGCAGTAGATGTTACCTTTTACTTTTTGGAATGAGGAAGACACGCTTCATTTTCCTAGTGTAGCACCTAGCGGGAGAAGCACACGTTTGAAGGTATCATTTAGAAGTACTGCAATTCCGTAATACATTCCAACGAATCCACAGGCAATGCCTTCCCAGCCCGCGAATACGTTGACCATGGTATTGGTAATACCTGAATTATGCCAAGTATCCCAAGCAAACCAATGGCCAAGGGCAACAAGCCAGAAGAAGATTGCAAGAAGAAAGAAGAATATTTGGAGTACACGGTTGAATTTAATTGAACTGAGAAAAAGCCAGAAACTGAAAAAGCCCCACAGAAAGAAGAAGGGAACCTGCACCCACATAGCTATTGCTGGTTCACTAGTTATTGGAGCTAGTCCAAGCAGTGGGAGAAATATGGTGAAGAGATAGGAGAACCAAAAGGTTGCACCGAGAATGAAAGTTGCTGCTCCGAAGGTATTTCCAGTTTTCAGTGACCATAATCCCGCAATCAAGGGTGCAAATCCCCCTGCAAATAAGGCTGTAGAGTACACGACTGCTAGCCCATTCATGTCAAGGATCTCTGCAAAATAAAGCGAGAGGAGGATTAAAGCAAAACCAAAGCCAATAGCACCAAAAGCGGATGGATTAACGACACGTTCATTATCCATATACATTCACCTAATAAGTAATTGAAGAATATCAGACCCGCGTTTTTTATCTTGCATTATATAAGGCTTTACTGCGACGATGTGTTAAAGGAAAATTCAGATGTGTTAACGCTATTTCTCTTCACGTCTTAAGTGCTTGTTTAGTCGCATCTTGTTACCAGTGGTAGTCGACTGGTGTCGAGACAAGAAGTTTGAAAAATCAGATAAGAAACTCTCCAGCTTTGATTTCTTTTTCCTTTCCTTAGGTTTTGAAAAAGCTAATCCCTCCAATCAATCTTGTTGAAAACTTATTTTATAAACATTTTGAATTAAAAGCATCAAAAGTGACGCATTTTATCACCTAAAATTTATTTGATTTTTATAACGGTATTACCAGAGAAAAGAATCCAGGTCGAGAACGACTTCCTTTTAAATTCCCTTTTTCGCACCCTTTTGTTCGAAAAACAACAAAGACCAATGAAATTTGTACTAAAATCCGAACCTATCGGCTTAGGAGAATATTTGAGGATTTTGATTCCAGTAGCCAATACTGTAAAGCATTAGCTGCATGCTTATTAGAAAATATGATAGAGGAGCTATGAAAGTTGAATTGTGTTAATCCCAGAAAAGCAATGCAAGGAGTATCCTATTTATTATTAGGTCTCGCCCTATTTTGTTTCCTTCTCCCCCACCCCTCGACGCGTATGACAGCTCAAGCGCAAATTGATTTAGCCGACATCCAAGTGGGGGTGTATAATGGAGCGGGAGCTGATGATGATTGTGCCACGGCGTTATACAATTTGCTAGAGTGGATGGGCCCTACAATGACCTGGGTTGATCAATTGAGCATACACAACGGGATTTTGAATAGCCTTGATCTTATTGCTTTTCCTGGAGGGTCTCCAGATATGTATGCGGCCATGCTTGGTGAACAGGGGACGCAGCTCCTTCACCAATTCGTTTCGAATGGGGGTTCCTATTTTGGTATTTGTGGTGGAGGGATGTTTGCGACAAGAACGCTTGATTTATGTCAAGGCTCTTGGGTGTATCCGATTCCGGGGATTCCTGATGGCATCCGTCTTGTTGATATGAACGTAAATCTAGCCTCCACGGGTCCCGATTTATCGACTGAGCCAGCCACCTATCAAGTTCTGTTCTGGGGCTCCCATTACTTCATGCCAACAAATGCTGACGATGTCATTACTATTTTGACTTATGCAGCCAATGATGGCATCGCCATGTGTGTATCCCGATATGGATACGGTACTACAGTCATTTGTGGACCACATCCAGAATTTGAAGAGGGCAGCGATCGAGATGGTACAACCCGATATGATTATCTTGATGACCCAGACTCAGAATGGGTGCTTCTAAGAAAAGTAACCCAATGGCTCATCGACGAATCATCTGAAACTCCGCCACCGAATCCAGTAGGTGGAATTGGGGGAATTTTAGTAATTGTTGGTGTGTCTATAGTAATTGTAGTTGTAGTGATTGTATTATTTCTAAGACGAAAAAGAACGAGCACCTGACATTTGGAAAAACCAACCACAAGATGTAACTGATACTCGTGATTCAATGGTATTCGATTAGTGGCTATTACATGAGTTCGGGGTTTGGGTAAATTATTTTATGGTCTAGGAGACAATTCTCCGATTCGGTGAATTCCTTGAAACGTGAATTGAAACCTGGAACTGTGTTAATTCCATGTCCGGCGATTATTGTCTCGGTTGGCGATGAAAAGGAAAGTAATCTTATCACCTTATCGTGGGCTGCGAATCTCTGTTCGAAGCCACCCCGAATGGGAATTGGGGTTGTTCCAAAACGGCACAGCTATGGCTTACTTAAACGGGTTGGTGATTTTGTTATCAATGTTCCTTCAAGAGATCAAATTGAGGCCGTAGTTTTATGTGGGACAAGGTCGGGTCGAGATGTTGATAAGTTTGAAGCTACTGGATTCACCTCCAGCCCTTCAACACAAATTACCTCTCCCATGATTGAGGAATGCCCTCTTAACATCGAATGCAAAACGTGGAAAATCATCGAAGTAGGTAGCCATCACCTTTTTATTGCTGATGTTGTTGCCGCCCACATTGATGAAAAAGTGTGTAATCCTGAGGGAGAACCTGATTTAGAGAAAATGGCTCTATTCACGTACAACCCACTTGTGGGGCAATATTGGGCAGTAAACAAGTTTCTCCGAGATAGATGAAATCTCTCTTAAATAAATCAAAGTGTAACAGAGAAATCCAAAGCCTTTATGCCGAAAGAGTCAATCTTTTAATTGGCGTTTTTGTTATACGCCTTTAGGATACTTGCAAGTATGACTTGGTGGAGGAATGGTATTGACGAAATTGGAAACCATACAGAGCCTAGCCATTCTTGGAGGACTAGTGGCAGCCATTAGCCCAGTTATATCGTTAGTTGTCACCTCGGGTCGTTTCTTCTATCTCTGGATGGCACCCTTTTACACTCTGTATGACTTGGGGATTGTGCTCTTTGTCCTGTTGTTCCTTTCGGGGATTCTAACCTGTGTGATGGCAATCCGTGCAGCCGGATATGCTCTAAAAATGCCACAACGTGCGGCTTCAGACCTAATTGGGGCTGGAGTCCTCGTTCTTGTGGTAGGAATTATTTCGCTAGTGAATATTTTAGCCATCCTTTCTGGAATCCTTGTTCTTGTCGCTGGAGTTGAATGCAACAACACCTGGCATCGAATTCAACGGGCTCGAAGGCAAACCGGTTGGCCATTTGTAACTGTTGCTACAGCAGCTGGAAGCACATGGACCAGACGCATATCGTGTCGGTTCTGCGGTGCACCTCTAGTCGTCTATAAAGCCTCAGCACATGGACCTAATGTTCATATCGAGATGCAATGCCCACTAGACAAGACCTTTGATAAGACACGTCTTCCCCTCTCTCAATTAGAGTCCTGGACACCAGTGGTTGCTGACCGGTTACATCGGTGCGAAAAATGTGGAGAGCGAACTGCCGCACTCATAGTCATTGGTCAGACGGGAACAACCTCAAGGTTACGAGCCTATTGTCCTAATAGACATTTCAATCCAACTTTCCGAAGAATCTGGACACCATTGTACCCGCATATAGCTCGAATCCCTCAAATCGATGTTGGATTCCAAGATCGACCCTCCTGGCAACAAGTTCAACCCACATTCCAAGGAGTATATCCCAGAGCCATGACACAACCCCAATCCATATCTGCTAGTAAAGCAACAATTACACATACTGGACAGATCGGATTCTGCACGCAATGTGGAGTCAAAATTGAAGCATCCGACATATACTGTTATAGATGCGGACACCAAATCCAGTAGAAAGTGAAGCTCATGGTCCAAGCTGCAATTGAAGCCAATTTTACCTGTTCCTGTGGCACCCCCTTTATTATCATGACCTTAGACCCTGCGCCCAGCAACAAAGTCGATGCACTTCTAGTCTGCCCTCGCCACAAAGTGGGCCATCATATCACCCTAGATCACTCCGGCCTTGACCTCTGGGTTGGCATCGTTGCAGATCATTTATATCGCTGTGCTGTGTGTGGACGAGAATTACCGCCACCACCCGCGGTCAGTTCTTCTGAAATCGCTACGACCTTTACCCTAAACTGTCCTATTCACGGGAGTCAAAATAACACACGTACTGTTTGGAGCGTCCTGCACCGACGACTGCTTGATGAAATCCATAGCCGCCGGGCAGTGCCGGGACCAGCTGAAATCTCCCCTCAACCAGCCCAACTGAAAGTACAACCTGCCGTTGAATCATCTGAGATCAAAGCCACTTATTGTCCAGAATGTGGAAAGAAGATTCGCCCCTACGATAACTTCTGTTATATCTGCGGAAGTGCCATCGATTAGCTATTCATGGCATCTTTTGTTTGCTGGATGAATGTTTCGAATAGTTAGAGAAAAATAGAGTTTTGAGACCTACTTAAGGCTAGGACTGTATATGAAAAAACACTAAGTGCCGCCCAGTTGGAGGAACACAGATGAGAACACGTAATATTATTGGTGTTATACTCGCTGTAATCGCTGGTATTGGCCTGATACTAGCTGGATATGTTGTTGACGCAGGATACTTGTTTTATATTGAACAGATCTGGATCCTACTGGGCCTCCCACCGGATTTATGGCCACTCGCAGTAATTTTCAATAGTATTCTTGATTTCATTGCTTTAGGAGGCGGATTTACCGTTATTGTGGGTGCAATAGTAGTTGTAATAGGTTGGGAAGGGTGGGGACGCTGGTTAATTAAAGTGGGTACCGGCATAAGCATCTTGTCGATGTTGTTCCGTATTGGAAAATTCCTTGTCCAGTATATTCTGGCAAACCCAGGATTCTTGCTAATCAATCTTGTTATTGACACAATCATCTTTACCGTCGCTATCTTTCTGACTAATCCTGTCGGCTGGGCATTGATTTTGAGCATCATCGCT
The DNA here is from genome assembly GCA_016550405.1 of archaeon. Next base: position 29,211 of record JABXGX010000100.1, read on the forward strand.
CAAGAACTCATCGTTAAAGTTCCACGAGATATGAAGCGACAGAAGACGAATGAAGAACGTGCTACAAGGAAAGAAGAAAAAACTAATTAAATGCCTAAAGAAGCAAAAGCCCACTTGAGAATAACGAGACTTGAAATGGTAACTGCCTGGTCAGTTCTGATTATGCGGATTCAAAGAAGGCTTTACCAAAGGAATGGAAGAGAAGTTCTTTGATCATAGGTGCGGCAGGATTTTGTCGTGCATACACAAAATAAACCAGACTTCCAAAAATCGGCACAAGTAGACTACTGGCGAATGCTTTCCAAGAATTTAGCTGCAGAGGTGGTCGCCAGACATTCAAGTTGAGTTTCCACGCTCGTGTAAAAACTTCCCATTGCAGATCTGTCAATGCTTCGATTTCTGGTCGGCTTCCTTCACTTAAGATAGATGGACGTAAAGGTACCCAAAGAAGAGGAGTCACAAAAAGTTTCATTCCCTTCATATCATCGAGAAGTTCTAAGGTGGCGATTACATCTTCTTCCTCCTCTTCGGGTAATCCGACTAACCAGGTTGTGAGGGGAAACCAGCGATTATCATTGAGGATTCCGACTGCTTGCTTTACGATTTCGGGCCAATCTTCAGGCTTGAAGGGTTGTGCCTTTCCAGCCATTCGCTTCTTGAAGAGCCGTACACTTCCTGTCTCTATACCTGCTTCTGCAGTGACATAGGGTTTCCCTCCTTTTCGGTATCGACCTCGGGACACCAGTAACTCGGCTATTTCTTCTGTACACTTGGGATCGGCAACAACGGGAGCTAATGCGATGTGAGCGGGTTGGATATATTTGAGTCCAGGAACCTGCAGTAGATTTTCAATTAGATTTACAATTGCCTTCCGATTCGGAATGAATCGGGAAGATTTGAGTCCGTAGAGAAACAAATCTTCTGTTGCCAAAATTGCCATGTCATTGCCTGCTTGTATATTGATCGTGACCTCCTTGAGAATATGATCAAGAGGAAGAGAAAATCGCATACGTTGAGTAGGCGAACAAAACTGGCATCCGCGACCACAACCACGGGTAATCTCCACTGTGCCATGCAGTGACCCACCACGGATGACGGGAATATCTTCTGGGGACCGAAGAACACTCCCTTTGCTCGTAGTGGGAAGTGATTCCCCCCTTACAGCTTTGTGAAAGAGTTCCAACACAGGAGGTCCTACTTCTCCTGTCACTACACAATCAATGCCTAAGGTTTTACGAGCTGCACTACCAGCTACTTGCCATGCCCCCGCGCCACCAACAATAACTTTCGCTTGCCCACTATCATGCACCTTAGCTATAGGAGTTTTTCGAAGTAAATTTCGGAATTCTTGTCGATTTCGGGGTTCACTTCCTAAAGCAAACATGTTTGAATAAGTGAGACTCACATAAGCAATTCCGAGGGGATCCATGCTGGATATGCCAATGGCACGGGTGTTTGAGCCAATGAATTTTTTCAGATTTTTTGGATGAACAACGGCTAGATCAGATTCGTCGAACCAATTATCTACCAATAGAGCTTCGGTTTTCCTCAGACCGTAAGGTGCAATTCTTGCCTGAGCATTCGGTAAATCGGCTTCTTTAGGCATATAGAGGGGTTTCAAAAAACTGGGGATTAGGAGAAAGGAGCCAGCGAAGGCTCCGAATGGGTCATCACCAAAATGACTCATTTCGATTTCTGAGGCAGTTAAGATGATTTTGGTGCCGTTCTTCGGAGAACCCATAAAACGACCCCTATTTTGTTGGCGCAGCCCGTGATTGCTCGCTCTATACACAAAAAGTTTCTGTATCTAAGTCAAGAAGCCCATTGAAGCCAAAAAGAGCATAACCCAGTTAGGATGATTCCAAGTGATTTTTCAGGTTCTCCAGTGTCTGACGTGCATCTGACCGAATTTGGTCATCGAGCTGTTGGCGTGTCTTTTCATCTAGTTTACGTCCAAGAAAGACTTCAGGAAGAGTATAGGTGATTTCATAGGTGACACGAGTTCCGCTAGCCGTGTGTTCAAAAAACCATTTAGCATCTTGGAAGGGTTGCCCCGATAGTGACTTGACATGAAGAGAGCGTCCTAGTTGAAGTTCGACGACCTCCAATTCTTGTGTGAACCGAAAGTCTTTGACACTTACTCCCATAGCAAAACGTGTGCCGACCCCCCAAAGTGCTTCGGTGGTGGGATCGTAACTGGTAACGGAGGCGATGAACTTAGGAACATTCCTATGGTTCACAGCGTATTTGAACACTTGTTCCAGAGGAGCTTTGATTTCGATACTTTCGCTAACATCGACCATCTGTATTTCCCGTTAATGTAAGGTGTTCTTTCAGTTCTAAAAATTTAGCGATGCAGGTATTCTTCCCACTCCCAATCAGTTACCGCTCTATGGATGAATTTATACCATTCTTCTTCCCGGATCTTCTGATAAAGGTCACAGAACTCTTCTCCGAGAACCTTTCGTAGAACAGCATCTTTTTGGAGTGCCTGAAGAGCCCCTTTGAGAGTATCTGGAAGCTGTTTGATTTGCAATTGTTTCAGACGTTTTGAGGATAGATGATACACATCTTCGGTGATAGGTTCTGGAGGCGATAATTCGTGTTCAATGCCATCTATCCCTGCCCCTAACAGAACAGAGAAAAGAAGATAGGGATTAGCTAGGGGATCAGGGGAACGGAATTCGACTGCAGCATTTTCAGTAACTGTAAATAAGGGAACCCGAATAAGGGCAGAGCGATTGAGATACCCCCATGTGATATACACAGGAGCTTCAAACCCAGGAACAAGTCGTTTGAAGGAATTCACCGTTGGGTTCGCAAGAGCTGTTATCCCTGGAGCATGATGAAGAAGCCCAGCAATGAAATGACGTCCAGTTTCTGTAAGGGTTCCATCTGGATTTCCAAGAACATTCTTATTTCCCTTCCACAACTGTAGGTGGCAATGGAGTCCGCTTCCTGCATGGTTGGGGAAAGGTTTGGGCATGAAACTGACTTCAACATCATACAAAGCAGCACGACGACGTAATAATAGTTTGAACAGCATGAAATTATCCGCAGCCTGCCCAAGCTCTGTGAAGGCCAACTCAATTTCCTGTTGACTTTGCCCATGCTCAGAATGTAACCATGCTGTCTCAATGCCAATTGCCCGTAAATCAAGAGCAGTTTCTAAAAGAAGATCCATCCCTTGATTCTCCGGGAAAATGTCTGCATACCCAGCTGTATCCAAGGGTACTCCTTCATCGACAAGGAAATAAAATTCGGGCTCCAACTTCACTCGGACCTGGTAACCCTTCCCAGCCAATTGTTCGAGATTTCGTTTTAAAATCGTCCGTGGCGCATGGTGATGTGGAATAAGGGCCCCGTCGGATCCCCGTTGAAACACATCAGCAATGACCATCGCACGCCGAGGAATACTATTAGGTAATTCACGGAGAGTGGAAAGATCAGCAACCAACCGCAAATCTGACATCACAATTGACGCTAATCCTTTTACTGAAGAACCATCGAGGCCACTATTCGGAACAGGAACTGCTCCTTTCAACATTACCTTAGTTGAATCAACAGGATGAATGGGCACTGTCATGCCTTTTAGCACACCGTCAATATCAGCAGTGAGTAATTCGACGAAATGGAGTTTTCCTCGATTTTCAGGTTGGCTTGGCTCATCCGACATGAACTGTTCCTCCTGTCAATCATCTGGAAAAATAGACGGGAATTTCAGCTTTTAAAGCTTGATACGAATCAATATTGATCATTTTTCCTTAGTAAATTTGGATAAGTTTATTGGGGAAAACTCTACTTGGAGCATAAGAGGGTACATCGTATGAAAGGGGCGCGATTCTTACTCTGCCTTATGGTCCTCTCACTCGCTTGCAATCCGATTTTTCGAAATCTTGCGATACCCCTTCATGATTTCACACCAATTTCCTCAATGAATAATAAGCACCCTTTTGAAGAGGGCACAAACATTCAACCAACCTACTCAACAATCCAAGATCGATTGGCAAACGGAAATGCTCCTCGAAACTGGACAGTTCTCATATATATGGCCGCTGACAACAATGAAGAGGTTGAAGCCGTTCAAAACATCAACGAAATGGAAATCGTCGGGTCAACACAACAAGTAAACATCCTCGTCTATGTTGATTTTCGGTCTAACACCTCAACTCATAATCAATTTGCCTATACCTTTAACATCACTAAACAGGATCCAGCCAATCAAACAATAATTTCTGAGCCGTTGAATACAACACTGCCTTTAGAACCGAATATGGGGGATCCAGCTACCCTGCTTGCCTTTATTCAATTTGGACAGAATCATTCTGAGGCAGAAAATTATCTGCTCATTCTTTGGGACAAAGGAACCGGATATACTGGTGTGTGTTATGATGAAACCAGTGGTGGTGACCGGTTGCTTCCTCAAGAGATTGCTCTTGTCCTGAATAACAATACAATCGATCCCATTACAATTGTTGCATTTGATGCTTCATTCATGGGACAATTTGAACTCGCCTTTGAAATTCGGGATGGCACAGAGTTCATTGTATTCTCAGAAGAAATTGTGCCCTCACAGCATTTCCCCTATCAGATATTTCTGCAGAGTCTTACACTTTTTGAGGATTCGAGCCCCCATTTATTAGCAATCGAGATTGTGGATCGGTATATTGAAGCTTATTCACCAGGTGGAATCTATTATTCTGCAATCTCTCCACCTCCCTCTACCTTGTGTCTGTCAGCCATTAACACGTCTCAAATAAATAGGGTGTTCACCTTCTTTCAAAATACAGTTTTTTGGCTAAACTCTAGTTATAATACGAATTATTTCTACTCCGCTATCAGTACAGCAAGAGGATTAACCCAGCAGTTTGACATCCCTTATTATATTGACTTAGGTGGATTCGCATATCAACTCTTTACTCAAATTCCAATACCCGGATTCAAGAATTACGTTGGCAACCTGAGCCTAAGTATCCAAGAGGCCGTTCTCTACCATAAGCATCTCTCAGGAGCTCCAAGTGCGTCAGGATTGAGCATAAACTTTGATTATTATGATCCGATTCTTCTTTCACTAAGAAATGATACCGCGTATGATGATTTCCTCGCCAAGTTCCTAACCATCGGGGAAACACAGGAAACAACCATTCTCACCCTCTCGCTTGGTCCTTTTGCGGGATATCTTGATGGGAAAGGAGATTCAGTGTTTTATCGATTCTCACCTGAAATTGCTGCTGAACATACCATCGAGGTCTCAGCCTTTCAACCCCGGGATGAAGACTTTGATCTTTACCTTTTTGACAGTAATTGGAATGTATTAACACGCTCTGTGGGATTATCTTCGGACGAAGCAGTACAATGGGCCCTGGTCCCGGGAACCGTCTACTATATCCAGGTCTATTCGATTGACCGTCCCGAAATTTTATCGGGATTGGGATCCTTTGAAGTGAACATCATCCCCAATTCACCCATTAATCCTGCTGCATTTGTCCTGCAAATCGGAATTATTGTTTTTATCATTTGTCTTATTGCATTCATCCTTTACGTTATTTGGCGAAATTGGCATCGCATCAAACGTGCCATTGAACGCTACAGATTGAGGCGGATGGCAAGACGCATACAGAAGGAAGCTTTGCAAGAAGCAGAAACAACTCCAGCTCCAACTAAATGTAGTAAATGTGAGGCACTGCTCCCTGAGGACGCCAAGTTTTGCCCGAATTGTGGTGAAACCTTTAATGAGACACCAGATGAACCAACGGACTAAGCCTTAATTAGCTCTTCAAGTTGGGAGAGGAACTCCTCAGCCTGTTTCATTCCAAGACCCCAGAAGTCTTCCTTGGAGATATCAAAGCCTAATTCCTTGGCGAGTGCCCAGGGTGAGCTGGTACTTCCTGCAGATAGTAGTCGTCGGAGTTTTGGAACGAAATCCTTGCCCTGTTCTTTGTAGAGTCGGTAGAGCGCAAAGACGAATAGATTCGCAAAGACATAGGGATAGTTATAGAGTCGGAATCGAGGGATATAGTAGTGTTGTTTGAAGGTCCATTCCCATTTACTCTCAGGTAACCATTCGACAGCATCACCAAACATTTTATCGCGTCCTTTAAGCCAGTATTTTGAGATAGTTTCCCCATCAAGATACTCACCTTGTTCAAAGGCATTGTACATGTCTATTTCAAAGAAATACCGAGCTGAGACTTGAAAGACGGTCTGTCCGAATTCGTCTAGAATTTTTGCCAAAACTTCAATTTTTTCTTCTTTGGTATTAGCTTCGGCGATGAGTTTGTCAGCCAATAGCAGTTCGCCAAAGATACTACCGATTTCCGCGATGCACATTCCAATATCAGTATTGATGGGTTTTAGATGGGAAGACATTAGGACGCTATGGACTGCGTGACCGTTTTCATGAACCAAGGTAAATACTTCACCAAGGCGACCATTATAGCTCATGAGAATGAACGCAGAATTTCCAGATTGCCAGGATGCGCAAAAGGCCCCTTGTCGTTTACCTTTGCGCACTTCTCCATCAATGTGTTTAGAATCGAACATTGTTTCAACAATTTTGGCAAGTTCGGGATCGAAGCTTTTGTAGGTGTCAATTGCGATTTGGCGTGCTTGCTTCCAGTCGAAGCTTCGGTCGGGCATATTAGGTAATGGGGCCACGACGTCCCATTCACTTAGTCTGGGTAAATTCATGATTTTGGCTTTTTGTTGTAAGTATCGTTGGAAGAGTGAGGTATGGTTAGCTACAGAGGTCATGAGGGAATCGAGGGTTTCTTCATCAATGTCATTATCAATGAGGCTCTGAGTGCGAGGAGATGTCCACTTGCGTTTCTTGCTCATTTCCATATGATCCCCGATAATCGCTCGAATACCACTTGCCCATAAGATTTCATCTGCTCCGAGTTTGTTCCAGATAATGCTTTTTGCCGCTTTTCGGACATCACGATTTGTATGCTCAAACAAGGCTATGATTTCTGTGAAAGGCATGATTTTGGTTTCGCCTTCAATCTCGATTTCAAATAGTCGAGTTGAGAGCCAATCGGCCTGCAATTGGGACCATGAGTTAATGCCGAAACGGTCTTTGAGAATAAGAAGTTGTTCTTCAGCATCGCTAAGAAGATGTGGAGCCCGGCGGAGGGCAATTTCTAGAGCATGTTTATACTCAGCCAATTCAGAGGCTTCGATGAGTTCAGGTTTCTTCGCTACAAGTTGGGATAGTTCAATTTCAGTAAATGCAAGAAGTTGAGCGATTTGCGACCCAATCCGGCGTGCTTGATCAGCAACTTGCTTCGCAGTATCATCGAGAGAATTCGCCGAATACAATAACCGAGCATATCTAAATACGCCTTCTTGGTGCAGATATTGTTCTTGGGTTCGGTCAAGGAATTTTTTCAGACCCTTTGCATCTAGAGAACCGATATTTCCTTTATATTGTTTAACTAAGTCTTGGGCTTCTTTGACAGATTGGTCCATTTGTTTTTTGAGTTGAGCTAAATCCGTTGAGGGGACCAGCGGACTTAGGTCCCATGCCTTGCCAGTAATCGTCATAATAATACGCCGTTTTATGCAGTGTTGCTTCTGGATAAAAGTGGCGTGGATGAGTTACCCTTAGAACTCAATTCATATTTATGATGGGCGAGAAAAAGGTTAGGTGTTAAGTTGGAAACAGACGCCACTGAACTGGTTGAAGATGTCGCGGAATGCCTTGTAGAGCTTTTCATATGTGGCGACTTGTTCAGAGTTTGGTTCAACTTCACGGTCATAAGTGAAGATTCGCTCGAGGTTGGAAAAGGATTTGAATTCACCTAATGCGACCGCTGCAACTAAAGCGACGCCGACCGTTCCAGCGTCTTGTAAGGTTGTAACCCTTCTCAGAGGAACATTAAGAACATCAGCGAAGATTTGCATCCATAATTCACTTTTTGCCCCGCCTCCGCACATATTTAGCTTGGTAATAGTATGGCCCATGCCTTCCAAGATTTCTTTGACCCATCGTGTGTTATAAGCTACGCCTTCAAGGACGGCTCGAACCATATGAGCACGGCTATGGTCAAAACTCAGATTCAAAAAGGCGCTTCGGACGAAAGGATTGATGAAGGGACATCGTTCACCAATTGGCCACGGGAGATACAGGAGATTCTGGCTACCCGGTGGAACCTGTGCTGCTTTCTGGGTAACAAGGTCATAGACGTCACATTCTTCTGCAGAGGCTTCTTCAATTTCTGCGGTACACACATTATCGACGAGCCATGCAAGGCATGAGCCCGCGCTCTCCATGTGCCCAGTGAGTAATAATCGACCAGGAATTGCACTCTCAACTGTTCCAGCACCAGCGAGATCGAATTGGGGTTCATCTTGATGTTGGGCGATCCACCCTGAGGAGCCGACATAGAGGTGTGGTTCTTTAGGTTTCAATGCTCCTGATCCAATCGGGACTGCTACCATATCTCCACACCCGCAGACGACTTGTGTTTCTGGGGTTAATCCTAATTGTCTCGCTGCTTCCGGTGAAAGAGTGCCCAAAATATCGGTGGTTTTCATTATTGTTGAGAAGTGGTCCTTGGAAAGCCCTAACCCTTCCTCGACGATTTCCCATTCTGGAGTATGGTTATCGACACGGAAATAGTTCCATAAACAGGCATGACTCCAATCCGTATAGAAGTCCCCCAAACCACATTGGTACAGGATCCAGTCTTTAACATCAACAAACTTGGCAGCTTTCTTGAAAATATGGGGTTCTTCTTCCTTAACCCACAACACTTTGGGGAGTGGATCTTTAGCAGAGACAACAGGAATGATGTTCTTGGCTAACATATCTGGGATTGAAAACTGGTTCATTAAAGGGGTCACTTGATCGACAGACCGCACATCAAGCCATAAAATGGTTTTCCGAAGAGGATGTCCCTTGGCATCCACGGGAATGACGGAAGCCATCATTGCATCAACAGTAAATGCCTTGATTTTTCGAGGATCGATTTTAGTTTGATTAATGATTTCGCGTGTCGTGGCCGTAATGGCAGCCCAGTAGACACGAGGGTCTTGTTCTGCCCATCGTTCTTGGGGATACTCAACCTGGTAGGATTGCTGTGCGGTTCCTTGCACACAACCTTGCATATCGATTATACTGGATTTGGTTGCACTTGTACCCAGATCACAGGCGAGGATATATTTCTCTGACAAATAGGAGCCTCCCGGATATTAAGGCACGTAACTTCGATAAAGGCTTATTCACAATCAGTCATAGAGTCGTTTATCCAAAGACGAGTTTCTCTTCACTGATGAGTAAGGATTCAGAGAAAGATATAACTTAAAATGAAACGCTCGAATGTGTTTCATCCAAGTGCGTTACGTATAGTTTGCACACAGGCTTCATTCTGTTCTTGAGTTCCAACTGTGATACGAATAAATTGTCCTTCAAGCCCCGCTTTACCCGTATAATCTCGGACAATAATACCGGCCTGTAACAATTTCTGGGTAATGATATTTGAGGCGGAAGCGGATTGAGTGTATTGGGTGAGGACAAAATTAGTTTTCGATGGAAACGTACGGACCCCTGAAAGTTCGTTTAGGGCTGTTTCTAAATAGTGCCGTCCCGTTTTTATTTCACGTTTCACATAGTCGAGGTATTCAGTATCTCCGAGAGCTGCAACTGCGGCCGCTGCTGTAATCCGGTTTACTGGAAAGTGGTGCAGGACTTTTGAGAGGTAATCTGTGAGATCAGGATTAGTGAGGGCATACCCTAATCGAAGGCCAGCGAAGCCAAAGGCTTTAGCCATGGTTCTTGTGACGATAAGGTTGGAGTGCTTATGAACAAGGTGGGCAAGCGTAGTTTCTGCAAAGTCGAAATAAGCTTCATCAACGACAATTAATTTATCTAGCTCCAAAAGACGACGAAATTCCTCTTCAGATATGCAGTTTCCTACAGGATTATTCGGACTAACTAAAATGATTTCTTTGACTTCTGGAGTCATCGCATCAAAGACTGGATCAAGAGACCAGCTGTAATCAGGTGGAGACCGAGGAACGTTTAGCGCAACTCCACCAAAGATTGCTAGGCGAAGGTGGTAGGGACTATAATCGGGAGGAACGAAAAGCACCGTTTCACCGGGATTGAGGAAGCCATAATAAAAGGCATCGATGAACTGAGTTGATCCATTTCCAACGACAATATACTCCTGGGGAAATCCCGTGTAAGTTGAAAGGGCTTGCTTCAAATCAAAATAGGAAGAGTCAGGATACCAATGCGCTGTGTCAAGAGCGTCAATGGCTGCTTGTCGGGCTTTCGGTGAAATCCCGAAAGGAAGTTCATTACCCATGAGTCTGGCATAATCATTTCGGATCGCATAAAGGTCCCGAAGAAGTGCGGTGGGGCTATATGCTGCGCCGTTTTTGATGTGCGGTTTGAGAAGAGAGGTGATGTCGCCCATTGGTTAGACCATCCTGAAGGCGGTGAGGATAGGTGTTCCTTACTGGCTACGTCTTAAAGCCAATGGTTGTACCGAAATCCGTCTGTTTCGATTTGTCGGCGTTTTCCACTATCCGGCTCGCTTTTAAACGGAGGTCGCCCTAACTTCAACCATGGCGGTATATGACGAACTCATGGCAAAATACCGTGAAGCAGCGCTTACTGGATCGATTATTGCGATGATGGGGTGGGATATGGAAGTCTATATTCCGCCCAAAGGGTACCCTCTGCGTGGTCAACAACTGGGGCTACTCAGCCAGATGCGCCAACGCATGTTATCTAGCCCTGAAATAGGAAAACTCCTTGAAAAAGCAGAATCTGAAACGGAGTATAAGAAGCTTAATGAAGTTCAGCAACGCAACATCTACCTCTTGCGGCGTGAACACGACCTGATGGTTAAGATCCCCGAAGAACTAACCGTTGCCTTGGCTCAGCAATCGACCAAGGCGAATCAGGTCTGGAAGGCGGCCAAAGAGAAGAATGACTGGAAGATGTTCCAGCCAGAACTTGAAGAACTGACGAAACTACTGCGGAAACGCGGAGAAATCGTCAAGGAGGTTCTCGATACACCGACTTTATACGATGCATTCATTTACATTTTTGAACCCAAAATGACTCAAGAAAAAATCACAACAGTATTCACTAAGCTTCGAAATGACCTCATTCCCCTTGTTGACAAATATACTCAAGCTGTCAAAGGAAAAGACTTTGATTTCATGAAACGTAAGGTCCCTGTTGAACAACAACGACAAATCTCGACGGCACTTTGCGGGTTCATTCACTACGATACTACATCCGACAAAGCAGGTGGACGAGTCGACGAAACTGAGCACCCCTTCACCACTGGATACTATGATGATGTCCGAATAACAACCCATTATTATGAGAATAACTTCTCCGGCTCATTTTACTCCGTGTTACACGAAGGTGGACATGCGTTGTATGAACAGAATTATCCCCCAGAAGGAAAATTCCAGCCCTGGGGCGATGCAACCAGTTACGGTGTCCATGAATCCCAGTCACGATTTGTGGAAAACATGGTTGGACGCTCAAAGGAGTTCATCACCTACTTCCTTCCGAAGTTGAATAAAATCACAAATAACACCTTTAAGGATATCAGCGTCGAACAAATGACCCAAGCAGTAAACAAGGTAGAACGCTCGAAAATTCGAATTGAAGCCGACGAAGTTACCTATTCATTACATATCATTATTCGCTTCGAAATCGAACGAGACCTGTTCGCTAATAAGATCAAAGTTTCCGAATTGCCTAACATTTGGAATGAAAAATATGACAAGTATTTGGGCGTAAAAATCGAAACCAACTCCGAAGGTGTTCTGCAAGACACCCACTGGTCATCTGGATATTATGGCTATTTCCCCAGCTATGCCCTCGGAAATATCTATGGTGGGCAGTTCCTTGTTGCCATGGAGAAAAAACTTCCTAACTGGCTGGACCTTGTTGCATCAGGCGATTTTGGACCGATCAAACAATGGCTTGTCGAGAATATCCACCGGAAGGGCGATTTGTATGATCCAGAGGACTTGCTTCGCCACATCACCGGTGAAGAACTGAGTGCAACACCATTCGTGCAATACCTTACAGCCAAATACAAGGGCATCTTTGGATAGGACAAATTCCAGAGAAAATACAGATTAAATGGCACCCTTCAAAGATAGAAAAGGAAATGGGACCCGTGCCCATTTGCCCGAGCCCCAAGAAGTATCGGGCACGTGCAAGACTCGTAGCAAACAGCTTAGTTTCGACAAGCAAACCAGTAAAGGTACTTAACTCGAGTTGCCTGCATCTGAGCCCTGCTCGCATCCCGAGGATAATGATATTTGTGCATTTTGAGTATCACCGATGAAAGCATGGGGCGCCGCGCTATATAAGGCGGACTCACCTTCTGGGCTCACTTTCAGAGGTCACATAATGTAACTATACTAACATGTTGTTAATTCTGATAAATCCATAGAATGATTCAAATTGCGAGGTTCTATTGTGGGCTCACTGTTATCGAAGAATAATGACTTCTATATTATTTTGAATCCTTGAAGTAATTTCTCAAAAAATAAAAAGCAACGATAAATGCGAACATGAGGACAATTAAATGCCCTAAGAGGGCTAGAATTAATTGTGAGAAGAGTGTGGATTCGATGGGAAAAATACCAAATAATTGACTAACGATTAAGTATGCAACAAAGCAGGACCATAAGATTATAGGAATGAGCAGGAGAATTATTGGTATAAAAACCCACTTTCGTGATTGCCTTATCTCTGAATCGTTGCTATTCATGAACCATTTCCCCCAATGGAATAAATCCAATACACTATTAATGTTTTTCAGAGGAAATTAATCATGAAACATCGAGGGGCTGGACAAGTATTAAGAGAATGTAGTAACTGGTACTTTCTTGGAATGTTCATTTGGATTGGTATTATTATCTTTATCATCTTGTTCGCAGGAGGCTTTGGGGAAGTGCCTTCGGAGTTCTTCGTAGTTCGCCTTTTCTTTTTTGGCATAGTCGGAATTAGCGCACTTGTTCTCTATTCGGTTCGGAGTTTTCGGAATACGAGCCCGCACAGAAGTAATTTAGGACTTACGATGTGTGAGTAACTCTTCATCTTCATGTCACAAAAAAGTGACTATAGTCGTATTTTAGAAATCTTTCAGAAAACAACCCTAAGACTACCAATATTGCTTTCTTCCACCCGGTTGAAGGTATGTATTTATTTAGTGGCGAGCTTGAGGAGAGCTATGAATCACCAAGCCACTAAACCCTCTACACTTGAAAAAGACAAAGAGTTGTCTCCACGTGTTGCCCTATGGTTTTCTATGATGCAGGAGGTGCGCCAAAGGCTGCTTAAGAAGCTGGAACCACTTGGCGATGAAGAAATTGATTATACACCAGATGATCAAAAAATCGAGACCATTGGAACCCTCTTACTCCATATCGCAGGGGTAGAGTGGAGCTGGATTTTCGGAGACATTGATGGTAAAGAGGTGGAGTATGAGAAGTGGAAACACGCCTTTGCCCTGGCACCAGATATGAATATTCCGCAATTGAGAGGGCAAAGAAAGGACTTCTATCTGAAGCGTTTATCTGAGGTTCGAAAAGAAGTTTATCAGCGGCTTAAGCAGTTTCAAGATGATGACTTGGATAAGCTTGTGACTAGTGAAGGTAAGAAGCACAGTATCGAATGGATATTGTTCCACCTTGTTGAACATGAAGCTATTCATGTTGGCCAGGTCTCAGTGTTATCTAGGTTATATAGAAAGAAATCGGAATCTTGAAGAGTAGCCATTGATGATATAGCTAAAAAAGCGAGTAATTCCTTGGTTCTAAGAGAGGAGTCTGATGCAAAATCTGGCTGTCTAAGGAAAATTTATGAATTGTATTGGAATTTATTGTTGACTGGAGCTTTCTTAAGGGCAGTATAGAATGGTGTTACTAGGAGCAATTGCTTCGAAGGGTCTGAGGATACACTATGATCCACCATGTCTTCATCATCGATGCACGAGATATAATGGTAGTAGAGAAGCGATTTTGGATCATCGATGTGAATCGGCAAGAAGTGAAGGAATTTGCTGCTCAGATAAAAGCCAACCAAGCGGTCCTAATTGAAGAAAAGGGACCCACAAAATACATCGGGCAGCCCTTAGGCCGTGGTGTTGTGGTTCTGTGTGCTGAACCCGTTGACGAGGATACCACACTGCTCGAAAAACTCGATAAGGTAGCCTTTGAATTTCGACGTGTAATTAGCTATAATGAAGAATTCGAGGTCTTCATGAAGAAACTGGACCAATATGTGACTACAAAGTTGAAGGTCAGCTTGCTCGGATATGGTGGAGTGGGAAAAACTACCATCCTCCATCTTTTGAATGGTGGAGTGATTCCACAAACCTATATTCCAACAATTGGGATTGATATCCAAAAAGTGGAGGGCACTCGAATAGGGACCTATGAGCTCCTCGTCTGGGATTTTGCTGGACAGGAACGATTCCGTAAATTGTGGAAGATGCTCTTCTCACGAAGCCGCATCGTGTTTTTAGTCACTGATTCCACTCTTGAAAACGTGATCCAGAGTAAAGACATCTTGGACTTTCTAAAAAACCAGGGGGTAACCAGTGAAGTGGTTGTTATCGCCAATAAGCAGGATCTTGCAGGCGCGTTACAACCAAGCCTTGTTCAGCGATTAATGGGTGTGAAAGCCTTTGGATTAACAGCTATTGATCCCAATGATCGTGAGAAAGCTTTAGATATTATCCGTCTGAGTCTGGAAAGGACCATTGATTGGTCGAAAATGGAAGTAGATGCCCTCGAATTTCTACCCTAAATAGAAATTAGCTTTAACCATTTATATTCCTCAATCAGACCTTAGTAAAGCCATCGTATTTAATTAGGAACAACCGCTCCGAAGAGTATGGTGACTACGATGGCAACCCAATCTGATACGGCTTCAGAATCCCAACAAGGAAAGTTTCTTGTGAGTAAAGTCAAAGCCTCAACCAACCTTCGGGCTGACATAGAGAAGGCAGTCGAACTCATTGGAGGATTTGATACCCTCATCCAGCCTGGAGACCTAGTTACAATCAAACCCAACATGAATACTGCTGACCCATACCCAGCCTCGAGTGATGCAAATTTCATTCAAGCCCTCGGTGAAGCC
>JABXGX010000101.1 GCA_016550405.1 archaeon
GGGTGACAAAGGAACAAGGGCGAATGAAAATACAAGAATGGAAACGCGCGCAACGTGGTAGCAAATTACTCGCCTTAGCTGCGGAACGCATGAAGAAATCACCCGAAGCAGCCTACGATATTGCTGGTAAAGCGATGGAAGCCAATTATTCAGATATGCTGGAAGCCCTAGAAGTCACGAAAGAAGAAGGTCCCAAGATTCTAACTGACATCGGTATCCCGAAGAAATGGGCTGAAGTCTTATACGAATTAGCTCAGGCGCACGTGATTCTCCGTGATGTCAGCGTTGAAACAACGATTGAACTCACCTGTCGAGGACCAGAAGGCGTCGAGGGCATACGAAAAGCCCTGATTGCTGCCGAAGAAATTGTTGGGTCCTCGGGAGGGCTCGTCTACCTTGAAGGAGCTCCTCGCTATCGCATTCAGGTAAGTGCAAAAGACTACAAACAAGCCGAGCAATTACTCGAAAAGGCTGTGAAAAAGAGCCTCGAAATTATTGGACAATGCGGTGGAGAAGGCCAAATCGCTGTTCGATCTTAATGGAATTATATTGAGGGAAAATCACTGACTAAACTTTTGAAAAAATGCCGTCAGTGCAACACTTACACGCTCAATTCTACTCAGTGTCCAACATGCAATGGTCCCGTAGAAAACGCTCATCCCGCCCGATTTTCCATTGAGGATCGCTATGGCTCGTATCGGCGGAAAATGAAGAAGGCGCTACTTTCGACGCAAAGTACCGAAACCGATACATAAAGTCCTTGTTCCAATTGGATAGGTCGATTTTCTTCAACGGAGCCAGAATCCGATGAAGGGGAAGAGGATCTTACGGGGGCAGACGGACTAGGTGGCGAAGGTTCGGCTTGGATTGTAATTGGTATACTAACGTTTAATCCTCCATACGTTGGCATGAAACTCATGTAGTGTAAGAGCACGGTAACCTCTTCTCCTGCAATGAGATTGACACCCCAATATTCGGCATCAATAGTGATTCCGAGTGTATCGCCAGTAAAGAGGAGTCGCCCGCCAGTAAGAATGGCATTTTCTATTGAAAATTCTTCATCATTGATTTGTCCTTCTTCATCGATTTCTAGATAACCTTCTCCAGTATTTTGAACTTCAATGTAGATGGTCCCGTTATCATAAGCCCAGGAATTCATGGACAAGCCTGACAGACTATAGGGTGGTGGTGGTCGGACTGGTATTGTTACGGATGCACTCACGGTTGGCGTGAAACCAGCTGCGTTAATAGTTACGTTCACATCGGTTCCAACTTTGAAGTATGGCTGAGCTCGTACATTTAACATGACAGTCTCACCTGGGACCACGGTCAAGTTGCCCGTATCAGTTGTCAACCAAACACTAGAAATGGTGTCGACGTCATATACCTGCCGTCGCTCATCCCAGTACCCGATATCAGCAGAATCGAGTGTAAAGGGATGTAACCCTGTATTCTTTACTCCCACCACAATCTGGGAAAGATCCTGAACTGCGTCTACGCCTTCGTGAACTGCAAAGGCACTAGCTCCTGTGAGTTCCATCGTACTATCCAAATAGGTGTAATTGCATTTGTAGATCTTCATCAGTTGAATTTCACTGAAATAGATCGGTTCGAAGAGACTGAAGATCGTTCTCCCTGGGTCAGATTCCAAACTCGGTTCAGGTCCTGCTTCACCGGTGGAATTGAGTACCGGCGGTTGGACAAGACCGCTAGCATTAAGCCAGAGCATATTATAGATTACAGTGTCAAAGAACGGTTCTAAATAGCTTCCAGTATTGGGATCCCAGAAATAGGTTTCATCTGGGACTTCATCTCCAAAGACCTCTCCAGCAATCCGTATCATCCATTGCCACTTACCTTCATCACCACTGAAACCAGATTGACCTAACCCAAAGTGAACAAAGACATAGTCTACACCAAGCTTGCGGCAATTTTTGAGCGCGGCGACTGGATCAGTCTCCATAAAGGTCCGACCGACTACCGCTATCTGTGTCTTGTTTATAGTCGCATTGTCCACGACGGTGTATCGGTCGCCAGTTTCACGGGTCCAGTAACCGTAGTCCCACCACGACATGTAGACTGTGCCTGGAGGAGTATGATGTTGCATCCACGAGAATGCTTCAAGGTAGTCACGGTAATACGTCACTTGGCCAGTGTTCGTATTACGATATCCCGGTGTTATCTCGGGACCACCCATTTGGTTAATCGCGAGCGTCGCTGTTATGGTTGACGCTATGAGTAACACGATAAGGAAAAGATATGCTGCAGTAGCAAATCCTCGCCCAACTGGTGGAGTAATTCGACGTCGTCGTCGCGTTAGAATGGGACGTTGCCAGAAAATAGGGCGGAAGGGTCGAGCGGCCATTAAGAGGCCATATGCACCAAGTATTGCTGCTGCAGGTGCTAAGATAAGCGCTAATCGAATCATGGAACCAGTGAAATATAGAGCAGTAAGTGCAAAGATGATGAGGAGAATATCTGTTTCGCGTTCTCGCTGAAAGGCAATATAGAACCCAAAGGGCATCAAGAGCACAAGGAAGCTCAGATTAAACCAGAAAGTGGCCCACGGTGATGGTAAGTGTTCACCTACTGACGCTAAGAGAAACGCTTCTTTTCGGATGAGGGGATCAATTACTGTGTAGAATTTTCCTGCAAGATTTCCAAGGAAACCTTGGTCGGTTCCAGTTGATAAGGTGAGAAACAAACCAGATTGAAACAGGTAACCCAATCCAACCACGATGAGAGCACACATTGCACCAAAGATGTAAGCAAAATAGGGTCGAATTCGCGAAGACAATCCGGACAACCGATCTGGAATGCTCAGCTCAGTCAAGCGATAAGCACGGTTAAATTCGATAAGTAATAGGAGCCCCCAAATCGCCAAAGGTATTAATCCTGTTGTACTAGTAGGCCAACTAGGACCAATACGGGGAACACAAATCGCTATTAGCATGCCAATTATGATTGTTCCGGTGTAAGCGAGTAAGAGTCTACGGGAATAACGGCGAAGTAGCACCATGACGAGTGCAAAAATCGCTAGAATTTGAAACATGTACAGATAGACACTCCAACTTGCGGCAAGAAAACCTAAGGAGAGTCCACCAAACACTGCAGATGCAATCGAACCTTTTCGTAACGCGCGAATAAAGAAGAAGAGGGTAAGAAGAATGGCGAAGATGCCTATGGCTTCGTTATCGAAAAAGCCTGCAATGGTTCGCTGAGTATAGGCGGGAAGGATGGCCATGAAGAAGGCTGCAAAGAGACCAACTTCTTTGGAGCTCACTTCAACGCCCAACGCATAGATGGCAATTACACCACACACGCCCATAATTGCGGGAAAAATAACTGCAAGGGTCATGACATCAATGGTGATTCCTAGAGTCTGTAATCCAAAGTAAATCAGCGCAGCACTGAAGGGTATACCAGGGTATGCAGACCGAGCCATGTTCCGACCAAATGGAAACCAAGTTGTTGTATCGTACCAACCAAACCAAGCCCCAAAACCGTTCTCGATGATGAACTGGACTTCTCGGATATTAAACCAGGGGTCAAAGGCGCGAATTAATACTTCATATCCAATCATGGGGAGAAGCCGCAACATCAAAGCAATAAGACAGATTATTAGGAGGGCAATAGCAGCTATTACATTTGATCGGGAAATTTCCATTCTTGGTCCATGTATGTATCGGCGAAGGAAAGACCAAGTGGACCGTAATACGCTGCGTACTGACATTCAGTCACCAATTGGTGTAGGGAGTGGTGCCACGATAACTACGTGTGCTTAAAAAATTTCTCGTACCGACCACACTGCGTTGATTGGCTATTTCGTCAAGCCTTCAATGAAGCTCTTATACGCCTCAGGATTCAATAGGGCCTTCATTTCATTGGAATCTGCTGGCTTGAGGGTGATCATCCATCCATCACCGTAGGGATCGTTATTCACTAACTCTGGTGCTTCCTCAAGTTTTTCGTTTATTTCATTAATTTCGCCTGAAATTGGTGAGAAAAGTTCAGAGGTTGCCTTCACCGAGTCAACGGTACCAAAAACCTCATGGGCTTTTATCGTTGTTCCAGCCGAAGGTAGCTCAACCATGACGATTTCGTGCAGCTCATCCTGAGCATAATCAGTAATGCCTACACGTACAATATCGCCTTCTTGGCGAACCCATTCATGCTCTTTCGTATA
>JABXGX010000102.1 GCA_016550405.1 archaeon
AGACCTGGTCCTGAAAATGCTTAGTAGCTTCCTTGAGCATCCACCCATACCCATTCTGCACATATTTCCGGGGATCTTGCAACATCGAATCCGCAACATCAAAAATTAAGTCAAGATGGGTTCCACGGCGTAAGCCGTATATCAGTGAAACAGCAGCAGCACGCATTATCCATGGATTTTCTGATTTCGCCCATTCTTTGACGCGCTTCGCGAACTCGGGAAAGGTATAGAGGAAATAGCCCATAGTGTGAGTACAATAATCATCGACTCCTCCCCATGTGGTCAAATAGAGTTTTGCCCACCCTTCAAGCTTTTGGAAATGTCGAGGTTCGAAGTGTTTGCGGACGCGATAAGACCAGTCGAACGCAATCGTGCGGTATTCCCAACTCCACATTTCTAATAAGGAGTTACATAGCGTGAGTACTTCATCGATGTTTCGTAAGCCTTCTACTCTTCGTTGTCGATATACGAGCCCTCCTGCTTTCCGAACCATCGGGACATCCAAAGCAGGAATCCGTACTGTCTTGAAATAATTCGATGAAAGGCGTACACGAATGAAATAATATAGCCCCTTATATCCTGAAGAGAAATCCTCGTACCAATCAACTTTTTTGGCTTGAGCAATTACTTCCGGGAACCGGTGTTCTCGTTTACTAATGTCTAGAAGGGCTTGTCTAGTTTTGGCCACAATCCCTGTTGGAGATACCATTATGGTTTCACCATGACCTCAACAAATTCTGTTCTCCTTGAAAGCAACAGCTTTTATGTTTTCTCAGCATTATTTGGCATGGTTTCAAATGGGGCAAAAGGATCTGGAATACGCATATGAACGCTTTAAATTTGACCGCAAACTCATCAAACCATACACTAATGAAATGGAGATGGCGAGTCGCATCAAAGGGTATGAAGTCCATTTCTTTCCCTGGACCCGATGGCTGCTCACCTTCTTCTTTGGTGTAGCAATGTTTGCTAGTGCCGCAATCTTATGGATATCCGATTTCTGGATTTATGGATCACTCTCTCTTACAAGTGTGTGGGATTTAGCTCCCATTGGTTTTATGTGCGGAGGAATCGCTGCTTGGCTCATCTCAATTCCACTTCGGGGGAAATATATGGCCATCTCTATTGATGGTATTTCCCTTCCCCGCGTCTTTGGACCGAACCAGAATATTCCATGGGATACAATCATACGCATCTCCTATCGCACTACAGGATTAGACGAAAGCGTCACACTCACCATTGAAACGGCATTAAAGAAAGTAAAAACCAATCTCACTTATTACAGGATCATTTATTTTGCCCGTGTAAACAAGGGATTATACCTAGCACGAGCATTGCAGGCATATATGCGAATGGGGATACTTAGTCATAGCCGAGAACAAGTGCAAAAAATCCTCAAGAAAACAGGATCAAGCCGTGGAGTCCAAGAAGCAGCAGCAGGTATTGTCCTTTTTGTTTGGTTAGCTGTGGGCAGATTTTTAGTTACCCTGTATGGCTGGCTTTTATTCATCCCCGTTGTCGCGTTGGGATGTATTCTATTCTTCATGGTGTTGATTCTTGGATCATATTATCAAACCCGAAAAATGGTGCCTAGAATGCAAAAGGTCTTAGTGCTGTGTGCGATTGGCATCATAATTTGTACACTACTCATTTGGATTATGGTTATTCCTTTTCTCCCTTAACCAGTTATTAGGAGAAGAGTTTAGGATCTAGGCAAATGCATTCTTTTTCTGGTTCCACCAAGCCAGAAACCGCTGCCTAATTCGATTCCGTGCCGTAGTGGTCATCCCAGCAACAAAGAATCCTGGAGCGGGATCATTAAGGTTTCGTCTAATTATTCGAATTTGCCCCATATGACCCATGAGATGTAAGCTGACCCGTTGGATTCGTTTCATGACTGGAGTGCCTTTCTCATGGAGATACCCGAATTTCGAGTCATCCATTTTCCGAAGATATGAGAAGGTGATATCACCAATCTGAAGAAAGACATCCACTATCTCTTTGAAACTCAGAGGGAGCCCTTGTTGAATAGTGTTCTTTGTTTGGCCAGTTGTATAGGGGCTACCTTCTTTCCATGTATATTTACCCATCAGGGGGTTGCCTTGGCATTCAGTAACAAATTTACTGTCCATGTGGGCAGCTACATGACCTAGAATCCAGGTTATGGGATTGATATCTGGGTTGACCTGCACGTTAACGGTTTCTGGTTTGATGGTTTCAATGGTTCGAAGGAGGTTATAGTATGCGATTTCCAAAGTATCAATGGCATATTCTTTGAGACTAAACTTTGCTTCGGCCATTTTCGAAGTCTCCAACAGTTGTTATTATGTCGATTTAAAAGAATAGAGGGGAGTAGTGAAAAGGGGAATATTTATATCTATTCTATTAATAGAATACTATACTATGAGAATACTTGACGAGTTAACACAGGCAGAAGTCGCAATTCTCAGCCTTCTCAGCGAAGGTGAAGCCCACGGTTATGCCCTCAATAAAAAAATCGAGAAACGAGGGTTTCGAAACTGGACGGACATTGCATTTTCGTCCATCTACGCTTTTCTGAACCGGTTAGAGAAAGCCAACCTCATTGTAAGTCGCCTGAATCCCTCTGCCAAGGGACCTGCTCGAAAGTTATACCGCTTGACTCGTCAAGGACAATCCGCATTGAAACGAACCATCAAAGGCTACATTTCTGAGCCCGAACGACCACGAGGTCGAGTGGATCTGGGTGCCGCTTACATCGAACTGCTGACCCCAAACGACGCAATCAAATGTCTTGAAGAGTATGCGGAGAAAATGCAATATCGTGTTGATCTAATCAAACGGTTACGAGAAGAACAACGCCCCCTTCCCTTTGGTGCCGAAATCATCTTTGAGCACGGTATTGTAAAAGGTGAAGCAGAGCTCACGTGGATAAACAATGTAATGGATCAATTAAGGGAACGGAGTAGAGAAAATCAGTGAGTAATCGCTTCATCATTGAGGATTTCGCGTTGTTCGGCGGATTGCACTGTGAAACCAGTGCAGTTCAGAAAGTCTTCGCTTATCATGGATTCCCATTATCCGAGGAAATGCTCTTCGGAATGGGCGGGGGAATTGGGTTCATCTACTGGTATGTAAAGCAGATGCCCGCGCCTATTGTGGGTGGTCGGGGTGGTGGACGATACTTCATTGAAGATGCAGCACATCGCCTAGGGGCGACTTTGACAATACACCGAACTACAAGTAGTAAGAAGGGACACGCCCAACTCCTTGATACGCTAGCGAATCACGAACCTGCGATAATCTATGCGGATATGGCTTACCTGCCCTATATGGGAGTTGCGGAAGATGCCCACTTTGGACAGCATGTATTCGTTGTATACGGAATTGATGAAGCCGCTAATATCGTGTACATCTCAGATCGTGCAAAGCAAGGTGTAACAGTGAAAGTAGAGGCGTTGAGACAAGCTCGAGCATCCAAGTTTCCTCCCTGGCCTCCCCAGCACGCCATCTTTGAGTTTGAATATCCCGAGCAATTGACGATTGAACGTAACATGGTTCTTGAGGCGATGCGTCAGACTGTTGATGGGATGATTAATCCGCCTATCCGAAATATCGGATTGAAGGGTATCGAAAAATGGGCAAAACTCATCGTCAAATGGCCCGAACAATTTCCTCTCGAAAAGGTATGGAATGCCCTCTATCAGGGTTTCATCTACATCGAAACAGGAGGAACAGGTGGAAGCGCTTTCCGTCCCATGTATGCACGATACCTGCAAGAAGTCACTGAACTTTTTCCCATTCCAGGTTTGGACGCTGTGATAACCAAGTACCACGAAGCCGGAAGGTTATGGAGTAAGATCGCCAATCTATTACTACCAGACGAATATCCCATGTTACGCAACGCGCGGGATATCATCTGTGAACAAAGCCGAATCGGTGAAGAACAACCCCCTCACGCAACTACTAAACTACAAGCACTCAACCGTGAACTCAAGTTGAAGATGAAGGCAATCCTAGCAGAGGTGGCAGACGCCCCCAAGTTTCTGCCAATTATCCAAGAAAGGATTCTAAAGCTGCATGAAGTGGAAACAGAAGCCATCAAACACCTCCAAGCGGTACTCAAATAGGAAGTGAAATAAATGCAAAAAAGCGACCATAAAAAAACACTCAAAGAATTCTACAAACCTCAACGAACACCGGTCATCGTAGATGTACCGGCTATGCAGTTTCTCATGATCGACGGAAAAGGCTACCCAGGGACCTCTGTTGAATACCAACAAGCGATTGAAGCCCTTTACCCCATGTCATACACCTTGAAATTCACTCTAAAGAAAGCCGGAATCATCGACTACACCGTGATGCCCCTCGAAGGCCTTTGGTGGGCAAAAGACATGGAAGCATTCGTAATTGATGCTCGAAAGGACGAATGGCTCTGGACCTCTATGATTATGCAGCCCCCCGAAGTGACTCAGGAGCAGTATAACCAAGCCATCGAGGTAGTGCGTAAGAAGAACAACCCAGTCGCTTTACCAAAAATGCGGTTGGAAACTTATGATGAAGGTGTATCTGTTCAGGTGATGTACATCGGCCCTTTCTCTGAAGAAGGTCCAATGATCGAAACAATGCACCAATTTGCCTTCAATCAAGGCTATGAACTTCAAGGTAAGCATCATGAAATTTACCTAAGTGACCCACGACGCACAGCCCAAGAAAAGCTTAGAACTGTAATTCGACAACCAATTAAAAAGACATAATCATTGCGTGCAAAGGAGTTGTTAGCCGGTTTCATAACGGATTTAATGCAAAACAAAATGATTACTAGTATCCCACAATAGGGTGCAGGAATCTTTAGCGATGAAACCGTACACGCCGAGTCTATGGCTTGGTCTAGTAGTTGGCCTAAGTTTACTAACATTGTCCACTCTTCCAACCCATAATATCGCTGCAACGATTATATGGGCAGATGACTTCAATGATGGTGATTATAATGGCTGGAATGTAGTGTATGGTGCGTTTTCAACTGAGGATAATCTGCTCCGTGCAGAAGTAGGGCAAAGTTGTATCAATCATCCCAGTACGGTAATCGTTGGCACCTGGAGCTTTGATTTCATCTTCAGTGGTCAATTTTCAAGTGGTGCGAATATTGGTTTTGCATGTGAAGAAGTCGTTCTTTACCCAATCACGGGGTATGTGTTGAAAGTCGGACGTAGCGCCTTTGAGCTAGTTGTATGGAATCAATCCTATGACTGGATAATTGGATCCTATTATCCCCTCTACCACATCAATGGACGTCAGGAAATTGATATAACACGCGAGGAGAATGGACAGTTCCGGGTGTATATCAACAATACACTCCAAATTGAAGCGATAGACACAACAATTTCAGCTTCGAATTATTTTCACTTTTTCTGTGGTCCAAATGAAGCGTTGGATGATATCAGCGTCAGTGATAGTATTGATGTATTCCCTCCAACCAACACCGAACCCGAATTTCCTAGTGTTCCCCAGATTCCCGGTTTTCCGATTCTCGCTATTATCTTCGGAATGATGCTTGCTCTGTCCGTGAAGGCGAATAGAAAACGTGACTAAGGCTAGTCACCAAAATGCCGAGAAATCTGAACTGAGGAGTTAGATAATTCTGAAGTGAACTTCAGCATTCAGTAGAAAATCTTACTTTCTGATTGCCAGGGGATTATAGCCTTGAACTCGTTTTCTTTCATTGAACTTCTATTATTGTGAAAGAAGGCAATTTGTGGTTAACAAACATGGCAAAATGTGAAAAATGTGGTGTAGAAATCATCGGAAAAAGCTACAGTCGAGTGAAGTATCGATGGAGAATAAGAATGTTAGTTCCTGTTCAGTACTGTAAGTACTGTTACCTAAAAACAGAGGGGGACAAGGGTATCCACTCCACCGTTTTGGCACTGTTTACGTCCATAACAACCCTGATTGTGATCTGGCTTATCCATTTTGCATCCTAGAACATAGAAATGTTGGTAGGGAATAATCCCGAACCCTAGGGTTCATATCTGCTCGCTCAGCCCTATGGTTGACACGATTTTCTGAACCTGCTGGGTGCCATGCAATTATATCAAGTGAATATGAACTCAGCCTTATGCCACTATCAAAGAATGCCAAGATTCTACTCTCGGTTGTCATCATATCTTCGGTTGCAGTGATAGTACCAATCATAGGATTCTCCCTGATGCAACCCGCCGGTGTTTATTTCACTCTCCTAGAAAATGCTGGCGTCATGATTGAAGCAGATGGCTTTCGTATTTATGTAGATCCCATTAATCTGCCCCAAAGCTATGCGAATCTTCCTGCCGATTTAGTGCTGATAACTCATCCCCATGAGGACCATTACCAAAGTGCATCTATTAATCTAATCCAAAAAACAGAGACTGTTAATGTGTTTCCCGCTAGCATGCCGACTGCGATTACTACGCATGACGGACAAGGAGTACAACCAAGAGATGAACTCGAGTTTGGATCCGTTTATGTCACCGCGTTCTTCATGTATACCTTTGATGTGGGTGGAGGTGAAGCAAGTCACCCCATTGAAGAGAATTGGACCAGTTACATTATCGAAATCGATGGAGTTACTTTCTTCCATGCTGGAGATTCCAAGAATATCCCCGAGTACAGTGAACTACAAGGTAGAATTGATGTAGCACTCCTCCCCCTAGGCCCAGGATGCCAGACAATGGCAAATGAAGAAGTCGTTGAAGCTCTTGAAGTCATCCAACCCCGATACTTTGTACCCATCCACTATGCAGAAGGGGCAAACACTGAATGGCTCAATGCCTATGCCCCCCAATGTACAATGTGTCAAATTGTAAGTCTCGCTTATTGGCAACCTACATTTTTCTTGCCTGCCTGATGATAAGCCCCTAACTTTCAGGCTTATATGACCTGGCGGTCTATTGGGATCCGGTGATTGAGTGGTTCTGCGATGGCATGTGCTATTCGATGGACCAAAGCCGGGCCCCGATGGCGAGTATACCCTCCACTTCGCCGATTTGTCTAAACTCATGCAACCCGACGACTATTCCACGCTCACACCCGAATACGTTAATAATCTCTGTCAGCTCATTGACTCTGAATACAATTACAGTATTATCAGGAACATCAAAACGGTCAAGGCGCCTGATGGCAAAGATTGGAACACATGAGAATGTTGGGTTCTAATGGGTCTTTACTCCATCGATCAGTATCAGGATTTTTCGATGGGCACCCTCATCGGTAAACGTTCTGATAATGATTGGGAAGTGTTGGGTTTTCATCCACCAAAAATCATCCAATTTCCGTTTAGTAACAAAAACTTCATCACCAACTATGTGCAAGCCTTCACCCAGCGTCCTGACAAATTCATTGGTGTCCACGTGATCACTCCAATTGGGTAACCGAGCGCCAATCAGACATAGTTAGTTTCCTCAATATTCCAAAAACTTATATCACCGAATAAGAGGATGTTCTCATTATCTGAGAATATTTCAGATAATACTCTACAAAAACCACATGAGCTGAGCACAAGATGGGACCATCAGAGCCAGATCGCACAACCTTTCTTAGTTACTTGATTTTCTGGGGAGGACAACTAGCGTCGTTAGCGGGAACCAACATCGTTAATTTCAGCCTGACCTGGTGGATCACCATTCAAACAGAAAGTGCCTTCTTCTTGGGGGTTTCAGCGTTTTTCGGATTTGGTAGCTTCATTTTGATTACACCTATTGCTGGAGTCCTTGTCGACCGCTGGTCTCGAAAGAAAGTCATAATTGTCGCCGATAGCTTGCTTGCCCTACTCAGTTTTGTGTTAGTGATCCTCTTCTTTTTAGGTATAGCAAATATCATCCATGTACTCATTCTGCAGCTCATTGGAGGAATGGTTGGAGCTTTTCATGCCATGGCCATCCAAGCCATAATTCCCATTATGGTTCCACGAAAACATCTTACTCGCATGAATAGCCTAAATCTCTTCGCTACCGCTTTCATCCAAACGATTGGTCCGGCAATTGGAGCCCTAGTATTCCTCATCTTCCTTGGGGATATGGCCCGCATCCTTTTCATCGATATTGGCACGTATCTAATAGCAATAATTCCTACCATCCTTGTTACAATTCCGATGGTTCGCATAAAGACTGCTATCGAGAAACCATCCTTTAGGCGAGAGTTTTCCGAAGGATTATCCTTCCTCCGAACCCGTTCCGGCCTCCTTACACTCCTTAGCCTCTTTGCCATAACGAACTTCCTACTACCTCCAATTTTCATTCTCCTTCCATTATATAGCACGATTTACTTAGCTTTAGGCGATCTTAATCTAGCAGTGGTTTATCTGGCAGCTCTTTTGTCTCTGCAAAGTGGCAGTATGATGGCGGCTTCGGCTGTGATGATGGTCTGGGGAGGATTCAAGCGGAACATCATAGGAGTCTTTGTGGGTATCTTTTTCGGTGCTGTAGGGATGATCGTTCTTGCATTGACCCCACTTGGTATCTTCTTGGTGGCAGCATTCGGTGTTATTCTTATTGGTTTCACACTCCCAATTGCTAACGTCTCAAGTCAGACAATCTGGCAAAAAGTGGTGCCACCAGAGAAACTTGGACGAGTCTTTTCAGTACGTACAACAATCGCCCAATTTACGGCTCCCTTCGCATTTCTTGTAGCCGGGATTTTAGCAGAGCTATTCTCGATTCCTTTAATCTTCATAGTCTTTGGTTCTACGTTAGTTACTGTAATAATTCTTGCTTGGGTGCTCACCGACCTGCCCCATGTTGAAAAACACCTCGAAAAGGATGATCTTGAATATATAAAGAATCAAATGAGTTCTGATGAAAAGCAAGTAAATGAAAGCGAATAACTTGAAATTACATGGTTTGCGATATCTGGAAGATTTCGAGACAGTTTCATGTGAGGTACAAAAGTTATAGGCGAGAAATACGCGGATTGACGTATGACAGAATTTCTCAATGTAGCGGTCCAGAACGGTCAATTAGTCCCTCTGGGATATGAAAAGATAGCAACAACCATTGATGATGTTAAATTCGAGGGAAACACGGGACATCTTGCCGTCTCGGATATTCGCATTGTCTGGTACAAACTTGAGAAACAAAAAGGAGGTGGGCTATTTGGCGGATTCGCCAAGGCCTTCGCAGTTGGAGTTGCAGGATCCGTTGCTGCTGGTGCCGCAAGGCGTCATGGCGGCTTTGCTGGTCGGGCGATTGGTCGTGGAATTCGTACTGCAACCCATGCTACAGCAACAGCTATTGTTCTTGATACGATTTCAACCAATCAAATGGTCGCACGGGGAAAGGGTGGTGTTGCCGAATCCCTTGCCGTACCTCTGATGGTCATTGACAACATAGATAGCCCCCAAAACAAGCTCGTCATCACCCTGACTAGCGGTGAGGACATACAATTCGAAAGTAAGAAACCTCAGATGTTTGCCGTGATTGAAGCCCAAATTGAAGCAGCTAAGGTTAAGAATAAATGCCCTTTCTGCGGGACGTCAATTCCAACAGGAGAAACGCATTGCCCCCATTGTGCTGCACCAGTCACGAGTAGCGCTTCAACTTCACCACCCCCAGCATCACAGGTAACTGGTCCTGCTATGATGCCGGGTAGTATGCCACCCATTCCCCAAGTTCAATGCCCCCATTGTAACAAAACCGTTCCAATCAGTGAACGTTGCAATCAATGTGGGAAGGAACTAATTGTCCATTGTTCCAAGTGTGACTCTGAATACCCGTTGTTTATGTTTCAGGGGAATTTCTGTCCGAAATGTGGAAACAAGATCCGTTAGAAAGCTCTTAAACCAGCTTAAAACGACTTTATTTGAGAATCTTGAAGAATTCAATAAAATGTAAGACTTTTCTTTGCACCGATACAATTTTTTATACTAGTTTTCGTTAGTCAGCGGTAAGCAGTTGGCGATTCAATCTTCCAGCGGGAATCGTCTACCCTACTGCAAAAAAATCGAACTATAGTGAGATTTGAAAAAATGAACCGAACCATTTTGAAAATGAGTCTTCTAGTGATCAGTCTACTAGTGTTTACATTTGGCATTCCTCCACCGCTGACCCCAGAAAAAACATCCACTCCAACAGTGGCGGCATTAACCGTCCCTGTAAATGGAATGGGATCAGTAGTTGTGAATGACACCCATACCATCGACACCTTCATCGTTGAGATCGTTGAACCTGGCATATACCGATTCAACTTATCGTACTTCGTAGATATCGCAACACCTGGCAGCTTGGATATCTACACTGATTGGTACCAGACAATGCAGATGTTTTTCCCCGGTTTTGGTGTTCCCTTCACTTCATTATCCAATTTCGATACTGTAAATTGGTATAACGAACTCGAAAATGACACTGATTTCTACCAATATGACTATATATGTGTAGAACCGGGCTTCATCCGAATCGACTTCGAAATTGTTAGTTACATCGCAGGAGACCAAGTTACCGGAACCTTAGTTGTTGACCAACTGTTGACTTTCAATAGCTTGCCAGATGCAATGCCTATTGGTGATAACACGACACTTGAATGGACAACGGATCACACGTGGATGGGATTCCGACTGCACATTCCCGAAAATAATTTCTACAATTTCACTTCATTTGGGAGTCTCAATTGGACCACGACCGCAGGCTACGGAGGTAATCCTTTCTTCCACCCATTAGATGAAGTCTTACTCATTGACTTGACCTATGCTGAAATGATGCCCTACTATTTCTGGGATCCCTCCTATATCGTTCCTGCAGGACCTAGCGTCAATAGCACAACTCACGGACCATCCCTTGGTTATGAAGTGCTGACAGCCGGAATCTACTACGTCGTAGGACTAACTGATTCGTTTGAGTTCCTCAACGACTCTGTAACAACATTTACACTGAATGTTGCACCAGTGCCAACCCTTGAACTATTACCGGGTGTTCCATTAGAACTTCAGTTCAACACAACTCCAAATGTGTACAACAACTTTGTCCGAGTTACACTGCCTGAAGGCCACTACTTCGATGCACACTTCTCGGATCCACAGGGAATGAATTGGTCCCTACTGACATTTGATGCCTGGACCTATGCGTTTACTGGACCGAATTTTGACATCTATGAAGATCCTACTAGTGAATACACTTACCATGACACCCTTGAGCACGGATTTGCCAGTGCAATGGGTATGGGCTTCCCATCTACCTCAGTGCTTGGGAGCTCCTATATGGAACAATGGTATGCAACAGCTACTTACACGATGCATGTGAATGGATCCGTAACTGGAGCTGTGCCTCCCGGTGGACCTGGTATTAGCAGCCGTTTCAACACCTTCTACATGGTGATCATGGCAAGCCCTATCACAGCCATTTCATCTGAGACATTCAACATCACTGCACACCTGGATATTACACCCTTCCCCGAATTGACTGAAGCTGGTCTTACCTTCGACTTCAACAGCACAATCGGCCCCTTCTACCACTGCTTTGCCATTCCACAAGCCAGTGGGGGTGTTTATAGTGTTAGTGCCCTCGCCACTCAGTATACTGTAGCTGGCACAATTGGAATCGAAGATTATATCCAGCCAGAAGGTTTCCGAGATTGGCAATATATGAGCTACATCGGACCCCCATTAGGTTACGCTGACCCCAATAGTGGTACTGGCTATTCTGTGAATACAAATGATACAGCGTTACTGAAATATGTCAGTGTTCGAGATGTTACTAATTACTTGTGGGTCCACGGACCAGGAATGGTCGGTGGAGACATGACCCAAGGCATCGTCAATCTAACCTTCACTCCAGCTGAACTTTATACCTTCGGTACAGTAGTTTCTGAAACCCTAACTCCCCAAGACTTCAAGTGTTACAGTTTTGACGTTCTTGCCGGTAATACATATTCCTTGACTCTCGAAATAAGTCCTGAGGCATCTGAAGCCTATGGGTATTTCACCAATATCTTTGGTGAAAATCCATTCGTCATTGGATCTTTATTCGATAGCATCATTGCTGCAGCAGTATCATTTCCGTTCAGCATGATCTTCACAGGTACGTATACTGCACGCTATTCCGGACGAGTCGTACTAGCGATAGTTAGTGATGGACCCTATTCTCTTGTCATCGGCCCTGCTCAAGCCTTAATCTCGCCTTTAATGATTGGGGCCTTGATTGCTGTCGGTGCCGTAATGCTTGCGATTGGGCTTCTTATTGGTTATATCGTCTGGAAACGACGAAGCTGATAGACTCGAACACAACACACAATGAAAATGGGGGCGAATCCACTTCACCCGCCCCCTCTATCTCTTTTTTTTCAAGCTTGTAATTATTTAAGCCTCCTATCGTGAAAAGGGTAGAACATGTCCCTCAAAGCACCTGATTATGAAGCCGTGTGGCGAAACAGCAACCTTGGCTGGGTGGGACTTTTCTACTTAGCTCAGGGTGTCGCCTTCGGCGCATTAGTATTTCTACCCAGCTATTTACGGTTTCTTGGACTCAGCGATTTCGATAGTATTCTCTGGCAATCCATTATCTTGCTTCCATGGTATCTAAAGATCATATTTGGCATTCTATCGGATAATGTACCCTTGAAAAGCTGGGGACGCCGAAAACCCTATATCTTCCTTGCTTCAGCTTTTGGGCTCATCGGATGGCTAAGTATCCCATTCGTTGGTGGAGCATTTGGCTTCGGACTTCTCCTTGTCGTGATTGGACTCTTAGCATCAACCGGAGCCGCCATGAGCGATGCAGTCATCGATGCCATGGCGGTGGATGTTACACCACCTCGAAAGCGAGGAAGTATGCAAGGCATATCCTGGGGCTTTCGAGGCCTCGGACTTGGCCTTGCTGCAGTCGGAATGGGTTTACTCTCATTTGCCAATCTCTGGACTCTCGTCTTTCTCATTCCCGGAGTACTTCTCGCAGTATTCACCTTCTTAACAATGATTATCAAAGAAAACCCGCTTCCGCCAGACTTCTCTGCCGTACCCTTGTCAACATACAAAGAAGTCTTTTCAATGAAAAAAGTTCAAATTTGTCTACTCTTCCAAATTTTAGCTGGAATCGCAATTGCCATTGTTCCGATTCTACAAACCCTTCTTGAACAAGGACTTGGATTTGATCTCGTCACTGTCGGAATCATCTTCATGATCTTCGCGATAGGATGGTTCCTTGGAGCTATTATCATCGGAGTCCTAGGTGATAATGTTTCACTTCGAACAATGCTACCAGTAGCAACAATCCTTTACATTCTTGCAGTGATTTCAGCGCTTCTTGTTGCCCCCTACTTACTCACGTGGACTATCACGGCGGGCTTCTTCTTCCTTGTCGGCTTAGCCAACGGCGGATATGAAGCGACATACATGCGAATTGGAATGGACAATTCCCCCAGCATCCTTGCTGGTACAATGATGAATCTGTACAACAGCCTCTCCAACATAGGACAACTAGGACTTGGCGCAATCATCATCGCCTTCATGGCCATCTACGTATTCGGCGGTAACTACATACTTGGTTTACAAATCACAATTCTCTTCTTTATCCTTGCATTGGCTGTCGGGTGGTATCTCATCAAGAAGTCAAACGAAGAAGAACTGGCAAAATAATCGCATAAGACAATTGCCAAAGTGTAGATTAGGGCAATTGTCTTCTCCTCTTTCTTTTCCGCCGCCTTCTTAATAGTAGATATCTGTGCGGTAATGTTTCCATTTAAGGAAATGCCAGGTGAATCCAAAGAGCAGCAGAATTGCCAGGATGATTACAGCCCAAGCGATTTGATAATAGAGCTCAGGTAATCGAGGTGGTAGCGGGATGATCGCGATTAGCGTTGCGCCGAGACTGGCTGTATGTCCCCATGTGTCGTTCACACTCACCCAAATGTCATAGACTGTGTTGAGGATGAGCGCTGTGCGGTTAGTCAGGTAACCGGTCTTGTTGATGCTGAAGGACTCAGCATCTTCAACATAATAGGTATCAATACCTGACGGATCAGTAGCATTGAAGTGAATTGAGACCGGTTCATCATAAGCCCAGAATATAAGATAATCAGGTGGATCTATCCATTCGGGGGCACGAGTATCCCAAACCGTGAGAAAAAGCAAAGTGTGAACTGAGTAACCCATGGTATCGATAGCAGTGATGTTCAACACATACTGATTCCCATAGAGTTCCATACAACTTTCGAGGAGCCCATCCGTAATTGTGAAATGGTGTGAATCATTGACGAGCCATAAGAGAGGACCAGGAGGAGCACAGGCAGCCTCGAAGAGTAGCGAAAAATACCAGCCAGCTTCAACTACATAAGAGGTTTCCAGAGATTCATGCCAGACCACGGGATGGCCGTCCGGAAGCCACTTCAAGGGATGATAATCGAAGCTCTGAGCTGTACCCGAAAGTTGGAATTCCACATCGCCAATCCCATCTGCATCAGCGTCACCGTACAGGTACGTTGACCAGTAATTGTACTCGAAAATGTTGGATCCACCATTGTCAAAAGCATTCAACCGGT
This sequence comes from archaeon, assembly GCA_016550405.1. The sequence continues at coordinate 14,479 of JABXGX010000102.1, forward strand.
GCCCTGAAAACACATTCCACCAGAACTGATTGTTACTCCCTTCATCAAGGTCTAAACCCAAGGAATTGTACACCAGTGAATTATTTCGAACCTCATTATGATTAGCAGATAGAAGTTGGAGTCCATTCCTTGTATCCGTACACCAGTTGCGATAAATGTGATTTGAATCCGAGAGATTGAGGAGAATAGCAGTCCACGAATACTGAAAAATGGAATCAATAATCATGCCATTAGAGACATTCAGAAAATAGATACCGTGGTGCTTTATCCCAACCTGGTCACCAGAAATTAAACAGCTATTCACCACGAAATGAGCCCGAGTATTTTTGATGAGAATACCAATTGTTTGATTATTGGTGATTTGCAGGTTTGTGATTGAATAGGGATCATCTGCGGTACCGGTACCATTCCAACCCAGTAACGAGAAATCAGCGTCACTGGAAATCACCATTGTCGGGTGTGGAGTGTAGTCCATTATTAGATATTGTGGGAGCGTCGAGAGCGAAGGTGATTCAGTTAGGCTATCTGGTTCTGGAGAGGCAGAAGAAGGAAGCGAAGCCGTTCTGATCTCTGAGGCAATGTAGATTTCCGTTGCCGGCGATTTATCGACCCCCGTAAAGAAGCACAATGGTGCTAATGCAAGAAGTAGCGATAAGAATAGGACTAGCGACAAAGTATGGGGTGTCTTCGACACGTTGTCCACCTGGGAAGGTTGGTGTTAGAGGCACCTGTTTGGTGGTTTAAGAGTTCCGGATTCGGTAATCATGCAGCGGGTTAGCCTATGGGTAAAAACAAATCTTACTCGAAAATTACGAACAATGGCATCCCAAAAGCGAGCACACTTATAACCGTGGGTAAAGAAGGAGAAAATGCGAAATGACAGCCCTTAGCGATCTTCAGGAAATCGAACGGCGCCTCGACCAAGAAGGTGATACCCCAAAGGTTCGTCGAGACTTCTGGCGCATCGTAGGACAACTCAAACGCCAGAATCCCAGAGAGCTAGACGAAGAAGTAATAGAGAAGACCACGGCGATTCGCAACCGACTATTCAAACAGGAAATCGCCATCAGTGTCGGAAGGGGATTAGTGCTTTACTTCCTTGTATTCCTCTTCTCAATTCTGGCGTATCTGTGGGTGCTGTTATACTTTGAAATAACACTTGCCCAGTTCATCACCCTTCTACCATTTATTGTTATCCTTGTCCTAAACATCGTACTAGGCGTGCTTAGTATCTTCGTCGTCTATGGATCCTACCCACTTGGACGGTACCTTGGTGGTATAATTGCACGAGTGAAGTTTGAGGGTCTTTATCGCTACTCACCAGGCGAGTTGGGATTGAAAATCGAATATACTAGTTATCTTCGCACGACTCCCAGTAGACGCAAATGGGTGTTTGGCTTCCCCATTATCTGGGTATTTGGCATTATTTTCATTCTCCTCCCCATCACTTGGTTAGCCAACCCTTCAGGTATCTACACTCCTATCATAATCATCATCTTGTTTGCTATCTTCTATATTTTCATTTACTACCAAAAAACTGGAGAGATCTATCGGTTCGTGAGAGAGCTCCGGATTGCTCGTGAAGTGAAGAGAAACCAGCAATGAATATTCACGAAATTTAGGTTTATTATTCATGAAAAGCCTTATATCAGATTAGCTGACAAAGCACGAATAGGTGGCGTATCTGAAGGACGAGCCGATAAGTTTGGATGATCTTCGATCAACCATTCGTGAATCGAAAGATGATTTAGCTCGTACACTCAAGGCGGTTTCACATCCAAAACGTCTAGAAATCCTAAACCTGCTTACTGATACAACGAAGACTTTCGTTCAGTTATTAAGGGCGACTAAGATAAGCCGAACAGCACTCGCGAATCATCTTCAACAACTGATTACACGGGGATTAATCCGAAGATTGGAACGGGGATCTTACCAGGTTACTACAGATGGACAGGAACTCTTGCAGGCAATCGTGGAATCCTATGTGGATTCACAGATCCGGTTTACAAATGGACACCGAAAGCTTGTGGAGCGCTATGCCACTACTCGTTCAGGAATGGGGCGAAATATGATCAAGTTAAATGAATTAAAATTCAAAGATTATGCAGTCTCCCATCTTGGAGCCTTACATGGGTGTCTGGAATACCTTGACATCGATGTAACACAACCCTGGCTTTACGGTATCACTACCCACGGATTAATGATTAATATCTCAGTTGGCGATGTCTGTCCTAGTGGACCTACAGCGTGGAAACCAATTCCCTTGTTCACGGGTGCTAAGAATTTAGGTGTGGAATTCGATGGCATCCTTGCTTGGCCTCAAGAAATGACGGAGGCTGAATATGCGAAGAAGAAAATAGAGGCGCAGGAATTAGTGTCAAAAGCACTATCCGCCGGACAACCATGTTATGGCTGGCAAATCGGTGATATCCTCGATTATTATATCATCTATGGCGTCGATGATTCAGGATACTACTACAAGGGATATTTCCAAGGAGAAGGAGCTGGTCCAAAACCTTGGAACGAAATAGGGCAAATGTTCATTGATATAAACACTGTCAAAAAGACCAAACCGCCAGTTGATGAGACGACTCAAGTGAAAGAAGCGCTTCAAGCGGTGTTGCGAATCGCAGCCAATGACAAAGAGTGGATTTTGGGCCCAAAGTATCAAGCAGGATTGGCTGGTTTTGATGCCTGGATTGATGCACTTGATAAGGGCACCGCTGTCCAAATGGGAAACGCCTACAACGCAATGGTCTGGCGAGAATGTCGTGATATGGGGTCCAAGTTTTTTCTTGAAGTCAAAGAAAGGTTGAACGGAAAAGCAAAGCCTTTCCTAGCAAAAGCAAGTGAGTTGTATGGGCAGGTCGCCAAACAGCTGCTAGAACTTTCGAAAATATATCCCTTCAACAAAGATCAGCTAACTATGGATCCGATTGGAATTAGTAAAACAAATCAAAATGCTGTGCGATATCTAAAAACCGCTCGCGATGCTGAAGCCCAAGGTTTAAGAGTCATTGAAAAAATTTTAGAAGTCCTATAGGAGAATTTGCTAATTGTTATTGCACCAACGATAGTTCGTAATCTTTCACATAGTACCGAAGATGTGTCCGTCCTCGTCGAATAATAGTGTGACCCTCTTGTTCGAGGAAGACCTTTTGTTTGCTGACACCACCTGGATATTTGGAATTGAGTTCGCCAGTGTTTTTGATGGTTCTCCAATAGGGGATATTCCATCCAGTTTCTTCTGCGGCGTTTGCTACAATAGTGACAAAGATTCCTGTAGTGAGTGTACAGCAATATTGAGCACCATATTTTTCGGCAAGGCGCTCACAGATTAGCGTTAATGTGATCAATTTCCCCCTTGGAACTTGACTCATGATGGCATTGACATCAGAAGGTGGAGCAAGCACAACAGAATCGCCAACTTGGGCACCCATTTTTTCAAGGGGGCGTCGACAAGGGAAATTCTTCTCAAGTGGAACGATTTTGGGCATGTTCTTTAGGTCTTCCAGCTTTTCTTGCCATGTCTTCCGTTTGTAGGCCACAATCATACACCCGATGAGTCCTACTCCTGTAGCGGCCATAGGCGGGTCTTGGAAATAGGGATTGTGGCTGGAACTTGAGTGATTCCAACAGGATCCGTGAGATCATACCTTCGATATTGATTGTGCGTAGGTGCTCCAAAGCAGACATCAACCGACCCTTGTGTTATATCAAAGAGTATCGACCAGAGTGTTCCAAAGCCATCATTGTAGAAAGGATTGGACAGTCCCTTCGGGTGCTCTCTTGCCAGTAACTCTTGTACATGTTGTTTGGTCAGATTTGAACCATGTTGTGCAAACCATTTTCTAATGAGAGCTTCACGAAGTTGTGAATGCCGAAGCATTCCGCAGTTGAGTTTGTTGAATTCAATCATACGAGGTTGTCGATAATGATTCACCGAGAACCCGAAAGGCTCTGCACTCTCAGCTGTGATGTGTTGAACACGAGACACTCCATCGGCAATTTCAATTAAAGCGGCAGTATCTGACCTATCAACCAACATGAAAGTGAAATACCCTGTCACCGGGAGCGTTTCAAGCAATTCTAATGCCGTTGTAACAGATGTGCTCTGGTCAAGCAGAGCGCGAAGAGCAAGCCAGAACATGGGAGCACGATGTTTGAAAGGAACTCCAAAAATACTCTGACTCGACATTGAAACCACGAGCCCATGTTCATTGAACCCGTCAAGACGACCGAATAGTAAGCTCGAGAATCCGATATGATTAGCCTTTCCATGAACACGTGTGGTTATAAGTTTCAGATCGTCATCGGTATGAATCCACTCATAACTGCGACCTGCGTAGATATGTTGATTCTTAGTTGTAGAAGAAAGGACGACAAATTGTGTGCACCCACCACCAAGTGAGGGACCAAAGGTCCAATTCCAGAATGGGAGAGTCTGAGGAGAAATGCCCAGTCTGTCAGCGAACCCTTGAATTTCGTCTGTAACGCCAGGACAGCACTCCTCACAGTATGCCTTCAAGGAGTCGAAATCAGGGAACCCGACATGTTTGAGATTGACCTCCGTAGAGCCATAGACCTTCTTTGCATCCGGTTCCTGACAAAGGAAGCTGGCAAGTTGGTATCCGACCTCATAATGCGATCCTTCTAAAACGATGTAATGATAGGGCATGGAAACGAGATCATATTCAGCCTCATTCACCTATTCCACCTACTTTTCTTATGAAACTTCACGCACAAGATGGGTGTGGTTGCGGTAATTACCTTAAGCATTTGTTTATATGTTTTACTAACCGTAATTTAAATATACAGGGACGAAATTAACACCACTTTTGGCATTTTCTCCCTCACAAAACACACCCTACCATAATCACCAAATTCTTGGAAAAAGGCGCTTGCGAGTTTTTTCAGCATAAAGGCTGTATCCGGAGAGTCCAGCTAACAAAGCCTTATCTTCTTTATTTGTACGATAAACAAAGGCAAGGGCCATGATGATTCCCATGATGAATGCCCACCACGAAGCCAAAAGCAATGGCATACCCAGATAATAGAGCATTTGCCCCAGATAACCTGGATGCCGTACCCAACG
>JABXGX010000103.1 GCA_016550405.1 archaeon
GTCCTTAAAGAACTTTCTAAGCTACTTGAGGAACCTTGGTTTCTGGGTTTTGTTGTTCCTGACCATACCTTTTTAGAAGTAACACAAATTTCTCTTTGTTACTAACAAATGAAATTCGATTTATCTCGGATATGCTAGAAAGCTTTGACTGGGCACTTATCGCGTACTTCATTGAATGAAATAATAGAATGACACGGATTGAGCTTTCTTTTTCTAAAAGTGTCGTTATTTTCTTCAGAAACCATTGTAAGTGTTGTTCTATTGAAGGGGGGATAACAAAGATTAACAAGTTATCTGTTTGTGCGTCTACCCTCATCGGTAGCTTATCAACAAAAAGAAGGCTATCCTTTGAATATTTTATTCTTAGTTCTATGAGTTGTTCGAAGATTATTTCTCTCCACGCTCGAGAATCAACTAAATCCTCTTTCGATCTCTGATTACCTGCCGGTATTGAATTAGGGTCTTTTCGCGAAGGCCATCTTGTTGAAAGCATTTTGATTATGAATTCTGACGTTTCACCAAAAGTGGAGTCAATACTTGGTTCTTTTATCTGATTTCTTGAGAGTAAGTCTCCGAAGCATCTCAAAGATTTCGGTGCAGGAACACTATTTAGAGCGATCAAGGTAGACTGCTGGGTTCTTACAGAATCATAAATGGCTGAATTGCTGAAAACAAGAATAAACGATTGTGCAATTTCTGTTGCATTCTTGTGTTTCTTAATAGGGAGAATTATGTGGGCATTTTGGTAGAGTTCGATTTGTGATAATACACTGGCTAATGGGACGCTATTTTTTGCACTTACAGTTGCAATAACTCTCTTCGTCTTAGTCTCGTCAGTGCAAATGTGAATTTCATTTTTTCTACCAATGCTGAGTTTCTTGAAACGCCCAGGTATTCCCAAAGAGAAATGATTCATCAGTTCATCTCCGTTTAATAGCCGTACGTTCTGAACACCGAGTGCGTTCTCGAGACTCCTACTGGTGGTATCTAGTAGTTCTCTTGCTTGTATCAAGAATGATGATTTTTCTAGTCTGATGTAAAATGAAATGAAACAGCTTCCTTGCCTTTTCCATTCTAATGCGATTGTTGATGAGACTGGCAAAATTTTGAAGATTATGGTTAGTGTTTTTTGAAGCACAGTCTTTTGGAAATTAGTAGGAGTGATATTATACGAGAAAAAGATTGCACACCGGTTCATTGGTGACTGAAAAACAAGAAGCCCTGATTCAAAAATTGTCGGCGATGAAATATTAAACACTTCTTCCTTGTGCTCTTTAAGGAAGGATCGAATAACTAAGAGTGATAAGGAAATAAGAATCACAGGAAGAATGACACTACTAGTAATTAGGCTAGGATTTACTATAAGCAGAATTAGTAATAAGAACAAGATAACTGAAAAACTACTAAATAAAATTGAAATCGTCTGCTCATACCTACCAGAAAGTGACAAATTCATCCTCATCTACCAATTCCTTGAGCTTTTTAGCTAAAAACATGCAAATTGGTCAAACTACCAAACAGCTCTAGGATTCCTTCAACTAAATGAGTAAAGTTTAAGGCAACCGAGGACTTTGCCGGAGCTGAATCCTAGTTGAGGTGTCTAGATTCATGCCATTATTCAGGACAGATCGCTACATCAAAATCAGTATTGACGATTTTGAGTTACAAAAATCAAGTCAGGCACTTCTGCAGATTTTGCAAAATATTTCTGACTTTCGAAATGTGCAAATGACAATGGTGAGCATTAATCGGGAAGAGCAGGGAAAAATCAAGATTGAACAATGGTATGAAATAACTGGTGCACTCAATGTTCCTGAAGGAGGTAAATCCTTCTGGGTGATTTCCAAACCAAGCACAAAGAGTGAACCCTATCATTTCTTTATGAGAGTTGATAGAAACATCGAAGCGAAGGATTATGAAACGGCACAAAACAAAACATCAGACTGGATAAACCAAGTTCTGATGAAGCCAATAGGCACTAAATTTTCAATCAAGGCTAAGAGCGCTGATTTACCCGAAGCAATTAGCGATTTAGTGAAGAAATTAGGTGAATCCAAGTGACATTTGAAGTAATCGATACAGATGTTTTGGTAGTTGGCGCAGGTGGGGCAGGTTGTCGCGCAGCAATTGCTGCGTCAAACTCGAATCAAGAAGTCACAATAATAACAAAGGATATTCTTGGAAAGGCTCACACTGTTATGGCTGAGGGTGGATTAAATGCCGCGCTAGCAAATCTTGATCCAGATGATTTATGTGAAATCCATGCTCAGGATACATGTAGCGCAGGGGCGTACCTGAATAATCAACACTTAGTCGAAATATTAGCGAATGAAGCCCCTGACCGCATCTTTGATTTAGAAAATTTTGGTGCAATCTTTTCTCGAACACCTGATGGTCTTATCATGCAACGGCCCTTTGGACATCAGACCTATCGACGAACTTGTTATGCAGGGGATCGAACAGGTCATGAAGTTTTATCAACCCTTACTGATGAACTCCGACGAAGACAAATAGAAATAGTTGATGAAGTGTTTGCAACATCACTGTTTCGAAATAAGAATCGCATAGCTGGAGTTTCCGTAATCGAAATTCGAACTGGAAAATTCCAAGTGTTTCGTGCACCCGCTGTTATTATGGCGGCAGGTGGTGCTGGCCGAATATATGATGTCACTACTAACGCCCAGGCAGATGTAGGTAGTGGCTATGCGATGGCATACAAGGCTGGTGTGGAATTGATTGATATGGAGCAATTTCAGTTTCACCCTACAGGAGCTGCAATTCCACCAGCGGCGCGAGGTCGTTTAGTTACTGAAGGCGTACGAGGTGAAGGTGGAATTCTTCTCAACAACCTTGGCGAGCGGTTCATGAAGAATTATAATCCTCGCCTTTTGGAACTCGCAGGACGCGATGAAGTTGCTCGGTCGATTGCTACTGAGATTCGTGAAGGTCGAGGAACGGAAAATGAAGCTGTCTATCTAGATGTTGCGTTTCTCCCTGCAAGAATAATTGAGGAACGACTTCCCACAATGCTTGAAGACTTTCTTGATATTGGCATCGACATACGAAATGAACCAATGGAAGTTACACCCACAGCTCATCACGTTATGGGTGGTCTAAGAATCGATTCTTCCACGGCGACAAACCTTGCGGGCCTTTTTGCGGCTGGGGAAGTTGCAGGGGGAGTCCATGGAGGTAACAGGTTAGGTGGAAATGCACTAGCTGCAGGACAAGTGTTTGGCAAAATTGCCGGAGATTCTGCAGCACAATATGCAGCGAATAATTCAACGCCTTCTCTAGACAGGAAACTGATCCAGGAGGAGTATTCGCGTGTAATGGCTCCTCTTGAAAGAACTGAGGGGCTTAGTCCGTCCGCTGAAAAAAAACGGCTTCAACGTTGTATGTGGGATAAAGCAGGTCTATTCAGAAATGAAGAAGACCTAAATGCAGCTCTTAACTTCGTTAAACAACAGCAAGACCAAGTCCGTTCAACGCTTGCAGTTCAGAATAAAGCCACACGCTATAACACAGAATGGGTTAGCGCACTCGAATTGCAAGACATGACGCTTGTTGCTGAAATGATCATACGTTCAGCATTGTTACGAAAGGAATCCAGAGGTGCACATTACCGAACAGATTACCCAACGTTGGATAATAAACAATGGTTCGCGAACATTGTGATCTCGAAAAAGAAAGCAAAAATGAATCTCAGCCAATCCCCCGTAATTATCACGAAATGGAATCCACCTTGGATGAAAAACTGATGATAACTGGAGGTAATCAAAATAGGTAAAGATCAGCTTATTAAATTCCGAATTCACCGCTATAATCCTGATATTGATGACAAACCCACTTTTGCAACTTACAAAGTTCCATATTCTGATCGGCAAGGTGTCCTAGATGCTTTACATTATATCTTTCGCAATCTTGATTCAAGTTTAGCATATCGTTGGAACTGTCGAACTGGTCAATGCGGATCATGTGCAATAAATATTAACGGTGTGCCTGGTTTAGCCTGCCGCACAGTTGTAGATCCTTCTCAAGATTATTTTCTCGAACCTCTACCTAATTTTCCTGTGATTCGTGACTTAGTCGTTGATCTGGGGCCTGGATTTAAGCGATTAGAAAAATTACGTCCATATTTAGAAAGGACCTCAGCCCCTGATCGCCCTGAAAAATTAACTCGTGACGAAATCTCGTCAGCGATGGAGTTACGTTCATGTATCGAATGTTTTTCCTGTTATGCAGCCTGTCCCGCCGTTGCGTCTGCCAAACAGGAATATCCCGGTCCAATTGCGATGCGAGAACTCGCTAGTTTTGAATTCGATCCACGGGATCAAGGAGACCGCGTCCAACTGGCTGTAAGTAGCGGATTATATGATTGTACAAGCTGTGGAATCTGCAAAGAAGTGTGCATTCCCAAGCATATTGATACTCGAAGAACAGCTGTTGAAGGTCTTCGGGCTCTCGCAGTTGAACGAGAAATGGGACCCTTAGAAGGACATCAAGGGTTCATTAATCAAATTGAAGAAACCGGTTATGCCGTTGATGTAAAGACACCACCACTTACAGATCAGTTACCGGAAGTAATCGAGGTATCAAATCCGGTAGATGAAGTAATGTTCTTTCCGGGTTGCTTAATTAATCTAAGAATACAAAATGTTGGTTTGAATGTTGTTGAGGTATTAAAACGGAACAATGTGCGTGTATACATTCCTAAGGATTTTGTCTGTTGTACTAGTGTTGCATTTCGAACGGGGGCAAGAACTATTGCGTTTGATATGGTTGTTCGTAATACAGACTATTTCAAAAAACTCGGAGTTAAAAAGGTAGTATCGCTTTGCCCTGGTTGTATGTCAACCATAAAACAGGATTGGCCTGTAGTGCTTCATGAAGCAAATAAACCTCCTTATGAGTTCGAGCCATATGATATCAATGAATATTTAGTTCGCCAACTTGGTGTGGAACGCATAAATAAGCAAGATCTAAAGCCTCTTCCTGTACGAGTTGTTTACCATGACCCCTGCCATCTTAATAGACATCAGGGAATCACAAAGGAACCACGAAAACTCCTTCAAATGATCCCCGACCTCGAGTTCATCGATGTCGAAGATAGTGACCGATGTTGCGGGGCTGGTGGTGGTGTAAGAGCAGGTCGTCGTGAGCTCTCCCAGGCTATCGCTGGTATAAAATTTGAAATCCTCAGCGAAATCAAACCTGATGTGATTGCGACATCCTGTTCATTTTGCTATATACAATTGCTTGATGAAGTGAAAAAGGCGAATTCTGATATCAAAATAATGAATGTCACAGATCTTCTCGCAGCCTCCTATCGTGGGGAGAGTCTAAAGTAGGCTACTCAGATACCAACAAGGTCATAGGCCCTTTTTCGGTTATTTTCAACTTTATTGCTAACCTGTTGAAAGAGGTTTTCACCAGTTGAATCGATAGATACAATAAGCGGGCCAAATTTTTCAACTTCCATCACCCAAAGGGCTTCTGGCATGCCTAAATCGAGCCATTCTGCACGGGTAATTCGTCGAATTGCTTTTGCAGCCAAGACTGCTGCTCCACCAGTAAACGCACCATAAACAGCACCAAAATGCTTCATCGCAGCAGTGGTATTGGCTCCCATTCCACCTTTTCCAATCACAATTCGGACTCTATAGGCTTCGATGAATCGGTCTTCGAACATTTCCATACGTGTACTGGTAGTTGGACCTGCTGCAACTACCTCCCAACCTGAATCTGTCTGCCGAACTATGGGGCCACAATGAAAAACACATAATCCTTGAGGATCGATTGGAAGTGGCTTTTTTTCTTTAAACCATTCAAGAGCGCGTTCATGAGCTTCATCTCGGGCAGTAAAAATGGTTCCTGAAACATAAACGATATCATTGACTCGAAGCTTCCGAATTGTGTTCTCTGAGATGGGGGTAGTTAAGTTGTAAGTTGCCATGTTAATCGACCTTATGTGATGTAAATTTCACATTACCTTCCTTGGTGATTATTGCCGATGCACGTCTTGCTGCCCAACATTGAAAAACAAGACCAACCGGAAATGATGCGGGGTGTCTCATTGATATGTCAATATGGACGTCAAGAGCAGTTGTATCCCCACCAAGACCCATTGGACCAATACCTGTCTGGTTAATTGCTTCTAGCAATTCCTTTTCCATTTTAGCAATCATGGTGTTAGAATGGCGTTGTCCAACAGGTCTGAGTAGCTGCTCTTTGGCGATTTTCATACAGATATCTGCCCCTCCTCCTAATCCTATCCCAAGGATTGTGGGTGGACAAGGCTTAGCTCCAGCTTCAATTACAGAATCAATTACAAACTGCTTCATACCCTTCAATCCTCTTCCTGGGGTTAACATCCCTAGGCGACACACATTTTCTGAGCCTCCTCCTTTGGGTAAAGCAGTTATTGCTAATTCTGATCCTGTGGTGATACGCCAATTAATCCACGGAATATGCAGCCCCGTATTATTCCCTGGATTCTGATTTAAAATAGGATCAACGGTGTTTGGACGTAATGGGATTTCTTGTGTTGCTCTTTCGACTGCTTGTTTAATGATGTCTGGTAGTTTCTCAAGCAAGGGAAATTTGGATCCGACAGTTAGATAAAAAATTTGAATTCCAGTATCTTGGCACATAGGAATAGAACGTTCTCTAGCTAACCTGACGTTATCTAATATCGCTTTCAACTGGCTCTTTGCAGTGTCGTTACTTTCTTTCTTGAGTGCGAGTTTAAGGCTGGCAGACACGTCCTTTGGTAAATCGGTAACGGCTAATCGTAAAAGCGTGACAATTGTATCTTCTAAGAAAGAACTTTGCATACTACAAACTCCAATTCGTAATAGATTGAAAATGTGTAGCTATTTACCTATTCTTTTGGGTTGTGCAAGGTTTGATCCTAACAAGATTTTCCGTAAAATGCCTTGCAAGATTTCAAGTGTATATAGCCCTTGAGTTGCCACAGTTTCAAAAATCAGTGACGATCCATTTAATCCCAGAGAATTGATGAATTCAAATTGACTTATGGCAGGCCGGATATCACGCTTATTAAGAGCAAAAACAACTGGAATCTCCGCTGCGAGGCGGTTACCAAAGAAGCCTTTGAGTTCTTCCCAACAACGTTGATTTTCGTTAATGAGGGTTGGGTGGGAATCTGCCACAAAGACGATGCCATCAGTTCCTGCTAGAACGGTTGACCGAGTTTCTGCATAATAATCTTGACCGGTTGCTGACCAGATGTGAATTTGAATAACCCATTCACCATGTGACAGCTCGATGGGGCCGTAGTCAAAGAATAGTGTTCTTCCTGATGTTGTTTCTATTGATTCCAGACGAGATAATATGTTTAGGCGGTGAAATAAGGCTCGAATACTTACAGTTTTTCCGCTCATAGCAGGGCCATAATATACTATCTTCGTTTGGATAATTCGTTGACTCCAATCAACTAGCATAAACAATTCCCCTCGCAAAAATCTAAATAGTCCAGAATCCCTCGAGTCGGTCTCCGAACGTTTGTCCAGCCCCTTCTTGAACTGAAGTTTGGAAATCTTCATCCCATTCTGCTTTAATAAATTTCATTAGTCGGTCAATAGTCGCCCCCTTGTAGTCAATCGCTTGTCGAAGCATTTTATCAGAAATTACTGAGTGCACTCCTACCCCTTCTAACAGGCGAAGGCGCATTAGAATAATCATGACCCTCCATGCAGCTTCAACAAACGCCTGTATATGCTCCTTATACAGGCTCTGACGTACTCGGTCTTCCTCGTGGTTTAAATCAACTAGACTTTTTTCAAGCCTTTCACTTACTTTTCCCTGTGCAGCACGCTTTAGAATTCGGGTTATTCGTTCGATTTTTGTTCTCGTCTCAGATGTTACCTTTTCTAGTAACTTCAATTCAAAGCTAGTATCAGAGAATTCTTTCGAGTTTCCATTCGATTCAACTTTGAGAGTATCTTCTATGAGTCGCAAAGTTAGCGGGGATATTGAAGATTGATTAAGAGCACTCTGAATTGCTGCTACATCTTTTTGACCTGTTGCTATCACCCAACCTCGAAAATCAGATATTTGGCCAGGGACAAGTTGTGCAGCAGATGAAGGGGCACGATAAATCATCCGTTCTCCATTATAATCGCCTTTCTCGTGCTGAACCATCTGTTCGTGTTCCGCTGATGACACAAAATCTGATCCAAAAACCATTTCGCGGCGGTGTGGTACCAGTTTTACCAAAGACTCTGCAATTGGATCGACAGCTTCGGGAGATTCACTGTAGATAATTATCGGATACCTGTCTAAAACCGAGCGTAAAACAATAGCTAGCTGCTTTCTTCCTAGAGTATACAAACCGTTATCAAGAAATGTACTCATCGAGCAATTGCCTCCAGAATTCCGTCAACATCTAGATCTGGTTTTTGCAATGGAGGTGCTTTTTGTAAGACTGACTCGATTTCAGCAATGAAATTCGGGATAATCAGACGTAATAAGCCAAGGCGCGTTGAACCTTTTTGAACCAGTGTGCTGAAAAGTCCACCTGCCAATCGATAAATGAAATGTTGTTTTGAACTACAATCACATAAAACTTGAAGAATGGCAGTTCTCTTGACTAGTTGGGCAACCTTTCTCGAAGTATCAAAAAGTGTATAGGTTAATGTAGAATTTCGAATGCGCATACCTTCATTAAAACGCTGTGTCGGAATTAGGTAACCTCCTTCCAAACACACTTCTCCCGTTTGAGCAGAAGGTAAAGCCTGTAGAAAATCACTGACAATTGCTGTAATCTGTCGAGCTGCATTTTCAGTGATGGTCAAGTTTAAGGTACCTGTAGACCAGTTTCGTTGTGGTCCCTCTCGAACGCTGAAGGCATTGCGTATCTGTGTTCGTTCTGAGATCTCGAATGATCGAAGTGGGGGAATATATTGCTCATTCCATAGCGCTTCGTCTAGATGAGATATCGCCCTTTCTAATTGTAAAAACAAAGCTCCTAAGTTACTTTGACTTTGAGTTGTTACTGTTACAAAATAGTTTGTAGATCGCGGAAGTGTTGCTAATAAGAACTTGCTTCGCTCACCTTCAATTAGAACGTAGGACAAATCATCATGAAGACGTTGTGCAACTGACAAAATGGCTGCAGCAGAGGAAGATAAACCAAAGATTTCGTTCTCAGATAGCCAAACACCACTACTAGTAATTGGATACCCATCTCTTTGAACTAATACAGAGTTTTCTACGCCAGGCACAGCTTTGATATTCTGTAAATGTAAATTAAACTGGTCTATCATTTTACCTGGCATTCTCTATTAACTCCACAAGTTGGAGCAGTTTTCCGTATAAAAACCAACAAAACTTCAGGGAGTGATAGTGGTGCGGGGGGTGGGATTCGAACCCACGAAGGTCTACACCACAGGAGCCTCAGTCCTGCCCCTTTGGTCAGAACGTGCCGTCCACATTCCTTAGACCATGCTCGGGTACCCCCGCATAGGGAGATAATCTTCTCGTCTATTCATCACTTTTTAAACTTTATCAGCGAGCAATCTCTAGCTTCCTAATAGACGTAGGGCTGTTTAGTCTTTATAGCACCTTTAGAAAATAAGTTATTATTCAGCAGGCTTGTATCTACGTACCAGTTGCCCCCTTTGGCTTGAACAGAAATTCCCTGAACAAGGGGCAGGTATGAAACAGCGCAGTGTCAGAACTTGGGAAGCTTCGGGCAAAACGCGTCTTGGCGACGAGCGTAACAGTAAGAAAAAGTCAGGTGCCTAATTCCATTGGGAATTGGAGGGCATCATATTTTCTTAACCTGTTTGGCGCCAATCTCTTGAGAAAGGATACTTGTCGTAAAAAATCATTTTTTTCTCCAAGCTAATGGCTGGAAATTGGTCATTCTCCCTTCTTTAAGCTCCCATGGTGGGTAATACCGGACTTTCTTTTGCTATTTAGTATTCTAGACCTATTACGCCCTATGTTGTGTAACCAGTGGTCTTGTCATCTTTGATTTTTAGTGACTAGTAATACCCGGATAATACTAGCATCTTTTCAGGATAATATCTAGGAGTGGCTTTGATTAACATGAAGCTGATTACTGTGAATCTTCCTGAAGCGTATGTCAATGGAATTGAACGCTTAATTCTCGAGAAGCTGTACCCAAATCGCAGTGAAGCGATTCGAATTGCCGTAAGGGATCTTTTGAAAAAAGAGCTTTGGGAGCAGACTACTCTCCAACCGAAAATAGGGTGATGGAAAATGAATAGTGGATTATCTAAACTTGTTCGTGATGCCGCTCAACGCCCTGTGCAGAGAAGTTCTCAATATTCAAAACCCGGGGCAAGAATTATGGTTGCAGGGATTGGTGGTGGTGGAAACAACACCATAAATAGGCTTGTTCAAATCGGAATACAAGGCGCAGAGTGTATAGCTGTCAATACTGATCAGCAACACCTTGACCATATACAGGCTCACAAAAAGATGCTAATTGGTAAAACGATTACGCGAGGATTAGGTACAGGAGGATTTCCTGAGCTTGGTGCTGCAGCTGCAGAAGAATCACGTCAAGATTTAACTAACCTTCTACGTGGAGTAGATTTACTATTCATAGCTGCAGGGCTGGGAGGCGGAACAGGAACAGGGGCTGCTCCGGTAATCGCTGAAATCGCAAAACAAAATGGTGCAATAGTTGTATGCACGGTAACTACACCATTCACAATAGAAGGCGCCAGAATTGATAAGGCTCATCGAGGGCTCCAACGGTTACGTAGATATGCAGACACTGTAATAGTAATTGATAATAACAAATTACTCGAAATTGCACGAGATCTCCCTATTGATGAAGCCTTTAGCGTTGCTGATGAAATACTTGCTAGTATGGTAAAAGGTGTAACAGAGACTATTAGTCTACCAAGTTTAATCAATCTTGACTTTGCAGATGTACGAAGTGTCTTAGCTGGTGGAGGGGTAGCCTTAGTTGGGTTGGGCGAAGCTTCACAATCTGAGACTAAGGATTACGATCGTATCTCTGAAGCAGTGAAGAATTCACTACATTCACCACTTTTAGGTGACTTGAGTGTAAAAGGAGCGACAGGTGCACTCATTCATGTAATAGGTGGACCAGACTTAAGTCTTGAAGAGGCCACACGTGTTGCTGATGTAGTGACCCGTCAAATGAGGCATGACGCAAGAATAATCTGGGGTGCCAGAGTCATCCCTGACTTTGCTGGTTATGTGAGAGTTCTACTCATTGTAACCGGCTTAGAGGGAAATTCAGCTGTTTTACCAGGGTTTCGAGGAAATGTCGAAATCTTTGAGGATGTCGATTGGGCTTCGCTTCAGCTTTACAGGTTGGACACTAATGAAACTGAAAGTTACACGAATCTTGGAGAGTCAGAAAAGACCGGGAAATTAATTGGTCCAATTGGAACAGAAGAGTTGACGCGAATAGTGCCTGAATCGACAACTGGGAATTCAGGTTCTCCTAATGCTGGTCAAGAACCATCAATCTCCATCGTTGGCTCACCTATTGCAGGAACTGAACCTCTAAGAGGTTTAGGGCTAAAAAAGATAGAATCCACTTCTAGTGCGAGTACATAGAACAGCCAGTGACAACCTGAATTGGTTATCCACCAATCCATCCTATGAAAGCCTGCCTCAATTGGTCTAACTGTATAACAATAGATTGAAAGAGTCCTTGAGACCATCCCATCACATCAAGGATGACTGTGATTAGAATTGTAATTGTAAGAATTGCAAGGCCCAAAAGAAGTCCTTGCTCAACGAGCGGTGATCCTTTCTTATTTCGAATGAAATCTTCTATCACCTTAAAGAAAGTCATAGTTATTCCCGTGAATCACTCTAGTCTTTGATATAAAAGCCCCACATCTAAAGAAGAGTTAACATAAGATTCGATATAAGGATGAATGTGCAACCAAAGGCCAGCAGGTTAAGTGAAAGTGTTCTCAATGATCCTCCCACTGTTTGGTTCAACCGTATCCCTGTAACTACCACTGTTAGAAATGAAGCGATTAGAATATAGAATGGCACAGAAGATGGTGAAAAATCACTGCTTATCCAAAAGCCTTGATAAAAAGCAAAAGAGAGTAGAGGTGCTATTGCTGCTATCATACCAATAACGACTGAAGAAACAAAAGAAAGTGAAAGAACTTTCACCTTCTGACTACTAATCAGATTCCTTCTGGTTTTAGCCATTGAATTATTTTTTCGAACATGCTTTAAAACTTGTAACATCCTTTCCCCTCCCACTACTGATCCTTTCTCTATAAAGCGACCCTGCAATTCAATTAATCGTGTCCTTCGATGATCACTAGAATTTGAAATTAATTCTGCCCACGCGATTCCAAAGGATTTCGTTCCATTGATAATCTGATTTACTATTTCCATAATTTCCTTTGGTGTCTGCTTTCCAAAATAGCGTGCTGTTCTAACTAAGGCATACTCAGGACTAGTTCCAGAGGATAGCTCTGTCGATAAGTGAGTAAGAAAATCAAGGAATTGATCAAAATCGGTATCTGATGGATTCATTTAGTTTTATTCACCTAATAGGATTGAATCTGTTGGCAAGAGTGACGAAACCATTATCTTTGAAAGGATGAATTGAATAATAGGCAAAAGGAGAACCATTGGATTATTCGCTAACCCTCGAATAGCAATACCTAATATGAAAATAATAGGTACAAACACCAATACACCTGATATTACCATCATTCTGCTCTCCCATTGTAATGTTCGCCACTCAAATCTCCGTTGCAATGCTTCGTGGGCATCGGTAATAACAGCCTCGATATTTGATGTTGAAGCCTCAATAAATTGGATAAACGTGTGTAAACCTCTTCGAAGTGTAATTGAGGGTTGACTATCAGCATAAGCCTGTAATAATTGCTCAGGGGGTGATCCATTATTCAACGGCGAGATCATACCAGTAAATGCTTTTGAGATTTCGCCGTAATCACCTTTGGATACATACTCAATGGATTCAAAAACTGACTCTGTGGTAAGATAAATAGTTGCTAATTCTTCTAAAACGTGTGGTGTGTCTTTCTCAATTTGTATCAGAGTGTTTTGATATTTGGCAAGTACATTATTGAGAAGAACTAAAGAAATCATCAACACAATTGTGACGCTAAGGACAATAGAATTCAGAATCGAGAAGAATTGACAAAGGAGAAGAGTAACACAACAAACAATCGTGGAACCCACCATAGCTATACCGCCTATTACATGACTGGGTTCAACTGAGCCTTGGTAAATGAAGTCGATGGCATCGCTGAATTCAGGGGGTGTAATTTTCTTGAATATTCGATTCTTTCCAAGCGTGTATTTCCCAATGATGGCTAATGTGCGAAGATAGTTGACGGTTGTTCACCCTCCTTCCTCTTTATTTGAGATTCAGGTAATCTTGATGCAATTGGTCTATCAGTAGAATACGCTTTATCGAATGCTTCCACAACTTCTTGTGTGCTAAATTTTTGATTGGAAACAAGAGATGCAAGAATCTGCCGATATGTGTTCAGGCGTTTTTGGATATCGAGTTGTGTAAGCTTTTGATATCTGCAGGCGCGAGAAATCAATAACGAATCTAACGCAGAGATCTTTTGTTCGAGCTGCCCGGAGGCTTTGCTCCATTCAAATAATGGGTTCAATGATGCCTTCTCTGATTCAAATTGAACTTCACTTATTTGAGCAATTTTTCGTGTAATAGGACCCTGATTCATTTCCTTAACCATATGGACTAGCAATCCTAGAGACTGAAAACTCACCTCCGGGATGCCATGATGAATCTTCCAACGTAGAAGTAATTCCTCATTGGAATTCGCATGACATGTTTGAACTCCTCTTA
>JABXGX010000104.1 GCA_016550405.1 archaeon
ATCTGGCTGTTCCTGTTTATAGGCGATGGCTAAAAGTCCGGCTGCAATGTCTTTACGGTGTATTAGCTGGACGATGTCTTTGCTGTTCAAGACGTTTTCTAATGTTGAATCAGTGACGATAATGATGATACGACTACCACGGAAATAAAGTTCCCAGAGTTTGCGGAACCGGTCTTGTCCACTGAAATCCCAGGTGGAGATCTCTAGTGTGCCGATCCGGGCGCCTTCGATTTTTTGAATGTCGATGGAAATTGTGGGAACATAGGTAGTTGGGGGGACGCCACCGTTGAGGAGGGTGACGATGTCGGTCTTGCCGGTTCCTTCGTAGCCGATGATGCTGACTTTGAGGGTGGTAGTGACGTAGTCATCGACTTTTTTGATGAAGTCGTCGTATGCGACTTCATAGCTGATGACACGGTGGAACTCGTAGGTGACGCGGTCGAGTTTTTCACGAAGGGTGTCATCTTCGGCTTCGTTGTCGGCGCTTAGGATGACTAGTCCTCGACCTAAGGGTTTGCCGATGAGTTTTGTGCCGTTGAATTCTTCGATGAGGGTGTTTTGGGCATCTTTGATGCGCTTAGCGAAGTTTGCAATCCAGGTTTCATCGACGGGGATTTTCCAGAATTCTTCGTTGACTACAAATTTGTCCTTCGCGTCAATGATATAGACGTGGTGAATCATCCCTGCTAAAGATATACCAGGGGGTAAGGTGTCTATTCGTGGTGTTGGTGGTATTGGTGTTATCGGTGGTTGGAATGATTCGGAGGTGGGTAGTAGTTCATCGTGGGGCATAGTAAATTCTTTGATGAGAAATTCACGAAAGCGCTCAGCCATTTCTCCTTCTAGGCGTTTAAGAGGGTCAGGGTGGGCTGTTGGTGGTGTCTGAGTAGCATCACATAATTTAATTTTCAAAACGAAGCGTGGTAATTGAACACTGCAATGTGGACAGATCTGATACTTGTCTAAATTAACAGTTTTACCACAATGCCAGCATTCAGCCTCCACGGGACCACGATCCATATGCATTTGTGGAAGATGTTATTGCTACCCTCCAACAGGCTAGAAGAAATGAATCTGTAGCTTTAAATTTTCTGAGAAGAGATCCTTTGTGAGTTGTAAATCGAGTAAATGGCAGTGGACTTGAACTTTTGGATTATATTTCTGAGACGATTCAAGTGCTTCTAAACTTTAGCTAGCAGTCGCCTATGAGGGTTATTCACATTTTTGTGAGACCGAGTATTTTTTCGCAGTGTTTGCAGATGGAAAATCGCATGTATATTTCCAAGCCGTAGTCGACGGTTTTGAATTCTATATCGTCTTTGAAGAGGTATTCATTGCAGAAAGGGCATCTACCGATTTTCATGGTTATCATGGAATACTGCCAAGTTGGTAGATTTAATGTTTCATATAAGCTAATTGAGACTTGGTGAAAGCGGAAGATCAGGTATGTGGAAATCTTGAATCATTTGGGTGAGATGACATGGCTTGTGGTGTGAGTAGTTAATGTTTCGGTTTATGATTAGGAGTAGAATATTGTCTAGTTATCTTGTTGGTTCTTTGTAGTAGGGCGATTGGGCAAGAAGGCGTTTTTGGGCAGAGCCTCGGAAGAGTCGTGCTAGGTGTCGTTTGAATCCAACTGCGCGTTTGAGTTCCTCGATGTATTGGTCATAGGTGTGATTTTGGTATTGTAAGAGCTCTTGTGATTCGGTGGTATCCAACCAATCGGTATAGAACCACTCTTCAGGCTTCGTTGCGACCCGAAACGCGGATTCTGGAAGCATTCCAACTCCCATGGCGTTGAGAATCTTGGCGATGAAGTCGCGTTGAAGCATTTGGCTGGATTTACCACCCCCTATCAGAAGGATTTTTTTCGTGGTCTCAGCAGTTATGGCATTAGCGAAGGCCGTGCCGACATCGCGGGTATGGACAAATTCGATTCGTTGTTCTAATGGTATTTCAAATAGCGTTTCATCTGCCTCACTACCAATTCGTAGAGCGGGAACGGCAGCTAGGCGGAAGATAGTCCAGGGAAGCGTGCTCGTTCGCAGAGCTGTTTCACATTTGACTTTTGTAGTAGTATAGATGTCAGTAGGATTGAGGGGATCATCGGCTTTTCTTGGTGGAGGGAGATGCATGGTTGGACCGAATACTGATATTGAACTGGCAAAGATGAACTTGGGTTTTACCGGTAAAGCTTCTGCCGCTTCTATAAGCCTTAATGTTCCACCAACATTCACTGTGTTGGTGAAATCGGGGTCAACTTCACTTTTGGGTGGAATGAGTGCAGCTAAATGAATGATGCACTCGACGTCTTCAACGATCTTCTGTGTAGTGTCAATATCCCGAATGTCACCCCAAATGATTTCGAACTCACCAAATCTATGTAAACGCTTAGCACATTTCTCGTTTTGTTTTGTATGCAGATCAAAGCATCGGATCTGATGGTTCTGCTCTAGCAGGGCTAACAGCGTGCTTTCGCCGATATTTCCAAAAGCTCCGGTTAATAAAACAAACATTGGTAAGCAATATTGAAAGTTTCCTTTAACCCTAACTCATTTATTATAAGTTGATTAGGGATAATTTGTTAACACTGAATAGCACGATAAGCTTGTTTGGTTTCTTCAAGTGACATTGTTCATGAGGCAATCAGTCGTTCTAAACAAGGTCATTGGGCATATTTTTTCGAAAGATCGCTTAGAATATGACATATGTTCCAATTGAAAATATGACTGTCTCAATGAAAACTAAATGTGTTCGTTTCAAAAGCTTCCTTCTTTTGACTAGTCACTTGTAAGATCACTTTTTATGGAATTGAGGATGGATCATGTGACGTTGAGCTTGAAATGGCGGGTCAGAAATGAACCTACGATCTAGGTTTGAAGGCTTCAATTTTTGCACTAGTGGCAATGTTGAATGAGGCTTCACTGATAATTCGCACATCGGTAAACCCGGCGTCACGAATGAGTTGCAGATACTCTTCTTTGAGGATTGCACCACCCAGGCAGCCAGTATAGGAAGCCACCTCATCTCTGGTTTCCTGCGGGAGAGAGGCTTCTAAGACGATATCAGAGATGAGCATTCGTCCTCCAGGATGGAGAATACGAAAGGCTTCTTGGAACACTTTGCTCTTATCCGGTGCAAGATTTATCACACAATTACTAATGATGACATCAACGGATTCGTCATCTACGGGCAGGGATTCAATATCACCAAATCGAAATTCGACGTTCTTCACTCCTAGTTTCTCGGCATTATCCTTCGCTTTTTCAATCATAG
>JABXGX010000105.1 GCA_016550405.1 archaeon
ACCCATTGAGTTTTACTATCCAAATCATCCACCCAACTTTTGCCTGAATACTAGGGGAAAAAAGGTCTCTTTTACTCAGAACCAATTACGTGTGTTACGTTGTTTGACAGAAGATGGTCGGATGCCGGTTGCGCAAATCGCTCGACAAACAAAACTCACTCCGAGACGTGTCCGTAAAATTCTTCGCGAGCTAGAAAAGGGCGGAGGGGTGCATATCACTACTCGAACTGAATTCCTTGTTTTTGGAGACATGGAATATCGGTTAAAAATCGATTATGATAAAACACAGATAACTGGACGCAAAATTATCGATTGGATTTATGAAAAGTATCCCCATGAATTTTGGTGGGCCAGCGTGACCACGAATGAGCCAATTGTTGATGTAGGATTACTTCTTGACAGTCCGGGTAAAAGTATACTAATCATTAGCGAAATTAAGGGAGCGTCTTTCACTCGCGAAGTCGAGGATTTCCTTTCCTATCCCCGAGTCGTTAGGGGCAATGCTCGACCTCGTATTCGATTAGAAGAAATGTTACGAGAGGCAAGTCTCTGACTTAGTGATACTCTTTGCACCTTTGCGTTTTTATCGATTGCTTTTTGGTTTACTCTTTGGGTTCTTTGAAGGAGAATGTTGTGAGGATTTCTAGAATGCGTTTTTCTTTCAAGAAATTAATGATTTGGTCAACTTTAGAGGGACTCATTTTTCTGAGTCGCTCTGCGGCTTCTGCGTCTAACCCGAAGTCATCCCGACGTTGCATCTCCGACGGGATTTTTTCTTTCGCCACAGAACCTGCAGTGTCTAAATCACTGGTTGAGATACTCCCATCCTCTAACTTGTGAGCTAAGGCGTTGTACTCCTTGTTCATTTGTTGAAGGAAGGCAAGTTTTCGGTTTAAATCAGTGACCATGTTAAAAGCAGTGATAGACAGGGTACATCCTACTAGGTTATCAACCACATGGTCTTTTGCTTCATCAGACATAATATCACAAATCATAGTATGGACATAGTGTACCAAAAGACTTCCTTTTTTAGAGTTCGTTAGGTTTCTGCAATATAACGTTTATAAGAAATTACACATACCGAAGTAAAAAGGGTTCAGTAGTCATTTGTGTCTATTAGTGGGGAAAAAATTACATATACTAAATTAACAAAACCTTACAAGAAGAAATGATGTAACCTCAATACTGTTCAAATCGACCTCCTAATCTCGTCGTTCAGATACGAAAGGCTCTTATCAATTCCTATGTAAATATTCAAGGAAGAACTAGCGAGGTGGTTTAAATGAAATATATCGTGTTTTGGGAATACGAATCAAAGGACCTTGAAAAAGCCATTGAGAAACTCAAAGAGTTCAGAGAAAAAATCAAGAAAAATCCCGAAAGGTATGCAAAATCCATCAGCCCGAATTACACAATGGGCATCGGATTCCAGGGCTTTCAGTTGTTTGAAGCTGAGAAGCCTGAACAACTGGCCAGAATGGTACTCCACTACCGACCTGAAGTAACGTTTGAAATCGTACACATCACAGAAACTAAGACAATGCTCACACTCTATGAAAAGTTGGAGTAGCAACTTAAGCTATCATTAAGTGACCTTGAAAAATCAAATGGTAATTTATTAATAAAATATCAATCCTACTTGGACTAATTGTCGAGAAGAAGGTCGTCTATTGCCTTCAAAGTCAGATGAAAACCAGCAAATGAATTCCTAAATGAAGAAAGTTAATGGTGAGTTGCTTGGACACAGTAGATCGCGCTCTGATGCAAGAATTGGCAGCGGATTGTCGAAAGTCGTACCAAGCGATAGCCCGCAAATTGAATCTAGCTCCGAATACCGTGAGAAATCGAATGAACAAACTTCGTGAGCAGGGCGTACTTCTAGGATTTGATGTATTTATCAGCATGGAAATGATGGGTGCGGAACATGTGGCTGGTTATGTGTTGACTGATGGGGCCGAAAATGTGATTGAGTTTATGAAGCGAATTGCGACCCACCCTGGAGTGGCGGAGATTTATCGTACCGGTGATATGCGCTATGAATATTGGGCCATCGTGTCTGGGGCAAGCGAAGCTTTGGGGTTTGAACGGTTCCTCCAAAATCTTGATGATGTGAAGATTGTGGAACTCAGACCTATTGAGTTTCTGTTTCCCAATATGCCCCCAGAATATTTTATGAATTCAAGAGGGAAGAAGGTTATCTTTACAAAGAGCCAGTTACAGGTCCTTCGTTGTCTTTTCGATAATGGTCGAATGCCAGTCTCACAGATTGCTCAGAGTACTGGTTTTACAGCTAGACGTGTGCGAAAAATTCTGCGTGAGCTTAAGGAAGGGGGAGGAGTCCACTTCCATGGACAGTTTGATATCTTTAAACTGGGAGGTATGGAATATCGGCTAAAGATCCGGTATGACGGTGCACAAATTAGTGGTCAGGAAATTATTACAGGTATATATAATAAGTATCCGATTGCTTTCTGGTGGGCAAGCATCACCACAAACGAACCACTCGTCGATATAGGGCTTATTATTAATTCTCCTGGGGCTGCAGTGCCAATTATCAATGAGGTTAAATCCACTTCCTATAGTCAGTTAGTTGAGGATTATGTCACCTATCCCAGAGTCGTTAAAGGCAACGCTCCCCCTCGGGTTCGCCTAGCTGAGATATTAATCGAAGCTGGGCTATTAGATTCGGATGCAAGAATTTGGGGAAGTACCGGAGGAAATAAAATAAGCGAATTCCTTCAAAAAAAGGAGAACAACCAATTCTGACAAATTAACAAAAGCGCAGACACATGTTTCTGCCCTGGACACACGTAACGTTTATAGCCAATTCCATTTTGCTTATCCCTCATGAAAGCCATTATAGTCTATGACACTAAGTTCGGAAACACTGAGCAGGTTGCAGAGGGAATTGCGAAGGTGCTCAACGCTGACCTTATTAAGGTCACTGAGGTTGATTCAGCAAAACTCAAAATCTACGATATATTCATCTTTGGTAGCCCAACCCATGCCTGGAATATGTCGGGAGGAATGAAGAAAGTCTTCAACAAGCTCAAAGGCCACTCATTTGAAGGGAAAAAAGCTACAGCCTTTGACACCAAACTCAATACGCGATTCGCTGGAAATGCCGCGACGAAGATTCAAAGCAAGTTGAAGAAACTTGGTTTTAGCATCGCGATGA
>JABXGX010000014.1 GCA_016550405.1 archaeon
CTCCCAGTATTATCTTCTTTGATGAACTCGACAGCCTTGCCCCTGCACGCGGGCAATGGCAAGGCAGCCATGTCTACGAATCAGTCTTAAACCAACTCCTTGCCGAAATGGATGGGATGGAAGAACTGAAAAGCGTCGTTGTTATCGCAGCGACTAATCGTCCTGAAATCATCGATAAGGCACTCCTTCGACCTGGACGCTTTGACCGAATTATCTTGGTACCACCACCTGATACAGAGGCACGAATGGAAATACTCAAGGTTCACACCCGCAACATGCCCCTCGCAGATGACGTCAACTTAGAAAAAATCGCAAAAGCTACCGAAGGTTATTCTGGAGCTGACATCGCGAATCTCGTTCGTGAAGCGGGTATGAATGCCATCCGCCAAGAGGAACAACTTACTAATGTTAAAAACAAACATTTCGAAGCCGCTATGAGTAAAATCAAACCTAGCGTCACCACTGAAATGCTCAAGGCTTACAAGGAATACATTGATGCCATGTCCACCCAACGCGACGCTATCGACACAACTCCAGGTCCATACACTTAGAACCTCAACCAATCCGGCTCATGATGAGCCGGAAATCCCTTCTTTTCTCCTTTCTAGTCGGCGCTTGGAATCCTATAAAAAGTTTATAAGGGCTTCAACCACTCTATAACCGTCTTTAAAAAGTTTATAAAGCACACTCCACCGGACTGGGAGGTCTCTCTTTTGCCCAAAAGACCCAAATATAAAATTGAAAATGTCGTTGCCAGCGTCGAAGTCGACGCCAAAATTGATCTCAATCTTCTTGCCCGCAAACAACGGGATGCTGAATATAATCCTGAACAATTCCCAGGGTTAATGCTCCGCGTAAAAAACCCCAAAGCTACCATCCTTGTCTTCAACAGTGGACGAATGGTCATCACCGGATTACGCCGCGAAAGTGAAGCTGAGAAAGCTGTCGAAAACGTAATCGCTAAGATCCGGAAAGCCGGTATCACCGTTTCTGGGGTTCCCAAAATCACCATCCAAAACATCGTCGCCTCCGGCGATCTCCATAGTCGTGTAGATCTCGATATGGCTCAGATGGCCTTAGAACGCTGCTTGTACGAACCCGAAGTCTTCCCGGGGCTCATTTACAGAATGAAAACTCCCAAAGCCGTCTTCCTCATCTTCAGCAGCGGACGTATCGTTTGCGCTGGTACAAACAAAGAAACCATCACTCGAAAAGCCATCTATCTCCTCGCCGATCATATGCGCGACCTCGGCCTCATCGAGTAGAACAATATACCGTCTCACGGATTTCACACAAATTATCAACTTCTCAGTTGATTAAGGGCTTTGATTAATTCTATCAATAAGTGAACCGTATATTCAACATCTGAAAACTGAATTACCTCATTCACGGTATGGAAATAGCGAGCAGGAACCAGCAATGATGTTGCCCTGCTTCCTGATTTTGTAATTTCAACAGCGGCGGCATCGGTCCCAAAGTGAATTGGGGCACCCAATGTAGCTTCCTGTAATGGTATTTGCTGTTCCTCAGCGATTTTAACAACCCAATTGTTCATCAAATCTGACGTGACATGAAACTGATCGGCTTTTAACAACACAGGTCCATGTCCAAGTTTAACGGATATGAGACCTGATTTGATGTTTGGATGGTCACCAGTTGGTGATACATCAAGGGCTACGGCAAATTCTGGTTCTACACTAAATGATGCAGGTCCCGCACCTCGAGTCCCCAACTCCTCTTGCACTGAAGCGACGCCTACCACCTTCATTGGCAATTTCTGATTTTGGATCCGACGAAACGTTTCAATCATTGCCACAAGTCCCACGCGGTCATCAAAGCAGTTACCTAATAGTCGATTATTACTCAGTTCAACAAGATCTTTTTTTGCAGTCACAAATTGACCAATTTCCAACC
>JABXGX010000106.1 GCA_016550405.1 archaeon
CACAATCCGCCCGAGGATTTTGTCTTTTCAATAACATTTCCGTGCTAGCTCGTCACATAACAACCACTATTCCAGATAGTCGGGTGTTAATTCTTGATATTGATGCGCATCATGGGAATGGGTCTCAGGAAATCCATTATAATGAATCCACTATTCTCTATCTCGGCACTCACCAAGATGGACGCACATTATACCCAGGCTATTCGGGGTACACAGATGAACTTGGCGAAGGACCTGGCAGGGGATATACTATCAACCTTCCTCTTCCCCCAGGAACAACCGATCTCTCTTTTCTTCGTGGACTCTCCACAATATTTCCTCCAATTGTTGAACAATTCCAACCAACAGCTATTCTTGTCTCTGCTGGATACGATGGTCATTTTCGCGATTATCTGACAGGGCTTCAGTTAAGTGCCACAGCCTATTTCACAGCGACACAACTTGTGATGGAACTCGCTCAAAAAATCTGTAAAGGACAGGTTGTCATGTTTCTCGAAGGCGGTTATGAGCTTCGAGCTCTCTCAGAATCAATTTATAACACCCTTGTTGCCTTGAGCGGTCACGGAAATCCCGTTGCGGAAGAACCACCAACCGAAGATTCGCGTATTAAAAAATACATGACAATGTTACTCGCAGAGACGAAAAAAGCCCTTAAACCTTGGTGGAAACTCAGTAAGTAAAATTTTAAGAAGAATGGAATGGTGGGCCGGCCGCGATTTGAACGCGGGATCACCTGATAAGGGATTTACCTTTTCGATAAACCACGCCCCAGGCAGGCATCATACCAATCTAGCCATGGGCGTTTGCCGAGTGGGATCTAGACCACCGGCCCACGAACTTGTCTCTAAACTTCACTTGTCCTTTTAATTCCTTTTCTCTAAAGAGAAATTTCTGCTACTCTCACATTTGAGTAAGGATTAGAAGTTGCCAGCTTTCACTTATCGGTGTCATTTTGTAAGTGTTTATTGTCAAGATGACCATATGCATAATACCAATTTATCGTGCGGATCAAACCTTCCTGCATTGTGAGTTGAGGTGCCCAGCCAAGAAGGGTTTTCGCCTTTTCATTCGAATACCATCGTTCTTCATCCATACTCTGTGTCGTTTTCATATGCCACAAGAAGGTAGTTTTTTCACGGTTTTTAAATGGGCTAAGAACTCCCACTCCTAACTTCGCGAGAACTGTAGGAATTTTGCGGCGTGGCGGGTCCACTCCAAGAGTTTCTCCTAAGAATTCGAAGAGGTCATTCCAAGTCATGGGTTCATCAGGGCAGAGGATAATGGTTTGATTTGCAGCAGTTTTTCCATCTAAAGCCGCAACTATCCCCCTAACTACATCATCGACATGAATATACATAATGTGCTTTTTTCCATCTCCTGGGAGCATTGGGATTTGGCGTTCATTAACTGCTTCGATTGCTTCGAAGGCTGTGTAAAAGTCTCCTTCTCCCATTATTCCCGTGCACCGAAGGATAACATGCTCAAGTCCTGTTTTAGCTGTCGTGGCTCTGACGAGTTCTTCTGCTTGGATCTTACTTTTTGAATAGTCAAATTGAGGCCGTAATTCCGTCTCTTCTGTTGCAGGTGGATCCTTTACTGGACCAATTACCTCTGTTGTGGAAATATAAATGAAACGCAAAACCGACGATGCAACACACACATCAAGAATGTTTTGAGTGCCATCCACATTTACCTGATATAGTAATTTCTTATCTTTAGGGTAAAAATCAAAAAAAGCAGCAAGATGCACCACGATTTCATTATTTTGTACAGCCTTTTGCAATGAATGAATATCTAGCATGTCTCCTTCGATTAAACGAAGTCTTTTCGGAAGTTCATGTACATCACTTGTTCTTCTGACTAGTGCAGAAACCTCATGTCCCTCTTTGATTAACTTGTTTACCAGTTTACGACCAATGAATCCTGTCGCACCAGTCACAAGGATTTTCATCGAGTCAATCCTCCACAGTCTGTTATTCGGATAGGAAATTAATCTCCTTCATTTAATTGTTGTACAGCCAAATCATCATAAATCGGTCCCTTTGGAGTAAGTGTACTTTTCTTTAATTTGATTGCTTGAGCTTTGAAGGTGCCAAAATTATGGTTTGCGTGTTCATCCACTAGTCTCATTAATTGAGCTCGATTTTCTCCGCTGCGTACTCTCACGATGGTGAGGTGTGGTGTATATTTACGCTTCTCAGATGGAAATCCATGTACTCTAAGTTGTTTTCCTAGGAACATTTGATGATTGACAAGTTGATTGGCGCCGGTTGTACATCCAATCCAGATAACTCGTGGACGTTGAGGGCGAAAACATCCTACACCTACTAATTCTACATCAAAGGATTTTCCTTCAATCTCATTAAGTATGTTCGCCAATTCGGGGATTCGTTGTTCGTCGATATTGCCAAGAAAATGGAGAGTAAAATGCAGATTTTCCGGGTCAACTAGTTTAAGCCTAGCTCCACTTGACGAGAGGTCTCGCTGTATCTTCTGAATTTGTCGTATGATTGTGGTATCGTCTACTTCAACTGCGATGAAACATCGAATTTCTGACATTACTATTCATCTTAGGGATTTCTACGTTAAATCAGCAGGAAACTTTATATCATTCTCCATTACCAAAAGCCAACAGCTTGCTTTTGGGAGGCATTGATTGGTTGAAGACAAAGAAATCATCCCGTTCGCGAAAACCGCTTGCAGAAATCTC
>JABXGX010000107.1 GCA_016550405.1 archaeon
CGAAGACTCGCGAATTAAAAAATACGTGACAATGTTACTCGCAGAGACGAAAAAAGCCCTTAAACCTTGGTGGAAAATTAGTAAGTAAAATTTTAAGAAGAATGGAATGGTGGGCCGGCCGCGATTTGAACGCGGGATCACCTGATAAGGGATTTACCTTGTTGATAAACCACGCCCCAGGCAGGCATCATACCAATCTAGCCATGGGCGTTTGCCGAGTGGGATCTAGACCACCGGCCCACGAACTGGTCTCTAAACTTCACTTGTCCTTTTAATTCCTTTTCTCTAAAGAGAAATTTCTGATAATCTCACGATTGAGTAAGGATTAGAAGTTGACAGCTTTTACTTATCGGTGTTTTTTTTCAAGTGTTTATTATCGAGATGACCATGTTCATAATACCAATTTATTGCGCGGATCAAACCTTCCTGCATAGTGATTTGAGGTGCCCAGCCAAGAAGAGTTTTTGCCTTTTCATTCGAGTACCATCGTTCTTCATCCATACTCTGTGTCGTTTTCATGTGCCACAAGAACGTAGTTTTTTCACGGTTTTTAAACGGGCTAAGAATTCCTACCCCTAACTTTGCGAGAACTGTAGGAATTTTACGACGGGGAGGGTCCACTCCCAGAGTTTCTCCTAAGAATTCGAAAAGATCATTCCAGGTCATGGGTTCATCAGGGCAGAGGATTATGGTTTGATTTGCTGCGTTTTTTGCATCTAAAGCGGCAACTATTCCCCGAACGACATCATCGACATGAATATACATGATGTGCTTTTTTCCGTCTCCCGGGAGCATTGGGATTTGGCATTCATTAACTGCTTCGATTGCTTCGAAGGCCGTATAAAAGTCTCCTTCTCCCATAATTCCCGTGGATCGAAGTATAACATGCTCAAGCTCTGTTTTAGCTGTCGTGACTCGGACAAGCTCTTCTGCTCGGATCTTGCTTTTTGAATAGTTAAATTGGGGTCGTAATTCCGTCTCTTCTGTTGCAGGTGGATCCTTTACCGGACCAATTACTTCTGTTGTGGAAATATAAATGAAACGCGAAACTGATGCTGCTACACTCGCATCAAGAATGTTTTGAGTGCCATCCACATTCACCCGATATAATAATTCCTTATCTTTAGGGTAAAAATCAAAATAAGCAGCAAGATGCACCACGATTTCAATATTTTGGATCGCCTTTTGTAAAGAACGTATCTCTAGCATGTCTCCTTCGACTAAACGAAGCCTTTTTGGAAGTTTATAGACATCACTTGTTCTTCGGACTAGTGCAGAAACCTCATGTCCCTCTTTGATTAACTTTCTTACCAGTTTACGACCAATGAATCCCGTCGCACCAGTCACAAGGATTTTCATCGAGTCACCCCTCAACAGGCTGTCGTTTGATTAGGAACTTAATCATCATCGTCATTTAATCTTTGCACAGCCAGATCATCATAAATTGGACCCTTTGGAGTAAGTGTACTCTTCTTTAATTTGATTGCATGAGCTTTGAAGGTGCCAAAATTATGGTTTGCGTGTTCATCCACGAGCTTCATTAATTGAACTCGATTCTCGCCGCTACGCACTCTCACGATGGTGAGGTGTGGTGTATATTTTCGCTTCTCAGAGGGAAAACCATGTGCTCTAAGCTGTTTTCCTAGGAATTTTTGATGATTGATAAGTTGATCGGTGCCGGTTGTACACCCAATCCAGATAACTCGTGGACGTTGAGGACGAAAACAACCTACACCCACTAATTCTACATCAAAGGATTTTCCTTCAATATCATTAAGTATGTTCGCCAATTCGGGGATTCGTTGTTCGTGAGTATTGCCAAGAAAATGGAGAGTAAAATGCAGATTTTCCGGTTTAACTAGTTTAAGCCTAGCTCCACTGGACGAGAGGTCTCGCTGTATCTTCTGAATTTGTCGTATGACTGTGGTATCGTCTATCTCAACGGCAATGAAACATCGAATATCTGACATAAATAATCATCTCAGGGATTTCTCCGTTAAATCAGCAGGAAACTTTATATCATTCTCCATTACCAAAAGCCAACAGCTTGCTTTTGGGAGGCATTGATTGGTTGAAGACAAAGAAATCATCCCGTTCGCGAAAACCGCTTGCAGAAATCTC
>JABXGX010000108.1 GCA_016550405.1 archaeon
CGTTTGACACTGTCCACAGACGGTGCATAGGTAAAGATCTTCCACAAACTCGTCGATCTTATTCTTATCAATGAAACTTCCACCTCTAACCCGCCCCATGATTCCGTAGACATGTTTGACCATTTCTCGCAGATTTCGAATCTTTCCACGAGCTGTTACACCTTCGCGTTGTAACTGGTCAAACACTGGACAGAACTTAACACATTCTCCACAATCGACACATGCATCTAGTTCCATCATTTGTTTTCGAGTTAATTGTGGGAAACTCATTTTTTCTTTATTAGTTGTCATTCGCATCAACACCCGTGACTTCTCGAATATATTCCTCCTCCCACTTTTCTTCAATAGCACTACGAACCATGATTATTGGCGCGGCAATGATATGCTGAAATTTTGAATAAAATAAAACGGCAATCATCGTCCATATAATGAATCCGTGAATGATTCCATACCACCCGCGAATACCGATAACATATTCATAGGAAAACGCTAAATGCCCTGATACTGCAATAGACAGCAGTAGAATCAACGGTAAGTAGTTATGAAAGTTTGTTACCGCTCGCCCCTCTTTCGAACCAATGCGGCTCCCAAAAGCCAGTATTACACCAATTACTAGCATTATAGTCAATACATCATGAGCAATGATTCGCATTTCCAGAGTAGCCCAAGGAAAGAGAATGGCTTCATTAAGTAAAATGAGCCGAGGGATCCCATGGAAGAAAAGGAGACCTGCAAATCCCACCAAAATAAATCCGTGTTTCACCCATCTAAACATGGACTGACGTCTTATCGTTCCACCAAAAGTCCAATCAGAGATTACCGTCTTAATAAAAGCCACAAATTTTGTTCGAAAAGGCACATCAATGAGCCAACCAGCTGTATGCTCAGCAGGTTCTTCGTGTGGTTTCGTCCAACGGACGAGAATCCGAATGAAACCGATCGTAAACAGGGCTAACGCGATCCAACGATAGAAAAACAAAATTTGATACGCTAGCTCTTGTTCCATAAAATCGCACCTTTAACCTCTATTCAAACGCCCCAGATTTTCATCATAAGGCTTCCCAATTTACTATTCGTACCTCTTTTCAGACAGAACAGACCGTGAAAAAAGAAAAGGGGAAAATTGGAGGGCGTGACAACAAGGTCAATAGCCCTCCAATTTCGTTTTCGTCATGTAAATCTATGTCCATAATCCTAAAAATCGTAGGAATGCGGTCTTAGATTCCTCGAGCTTAGGACCGAGCCACTGGTCCACACCAAGGTATCGACCGGCTTGATACATTCCTGCGACGAAGAATGCAACTGAGCCAAGGAAGTTGACACCAAATGTGGAGACACTCAGCCACCCGAGCAAGAAGAGGAATGTCCATTGCATGAGTACACCACCGAATGAACCTAATCGAGTAAAGAACCCGAAGGTTAAGGAAAGCCCGACCAGAAGTTCACCTGCAGCAATTAATATCAAAAAGAACGTTGGATTCAATAGAATTACTATATTGAAAAACCCTTGAATATATGGGCTGGGAGCTGAAGATGCAGCAAGCATCAGAAGCCCATAGTTTGTTGAATACGCAGGATTGAGAAGCTTTTCTAAACCGCCATGAAGAAATTCATAGCCTAAGGCTAATCGCAATGGGAGTAAGATTGCTAGAATTGGAAATTTTTCAGGCCAAATCCATCGCAAGAAGAATATAGTTGGCACTAGAATAATCGCTAGTATAATGAGAGGTGACAAGGCTAAGCTGAGCCAAGGAAAGAGAATTGCTGGATCTGGAACCATCCACTGTGGTCCTAAACTAAGTAGGATAATGGCTAGAAGAATCGCATCTACGATCACTAGAAAGATAAGACCGATCCACTGATTTCGATTTAATTCCATGGTTATTTCTCCTAATGAGATGTTAGAAACGAGAAATCGGGATTCCTTTTTATATATTATACTATTGTATTTGTGTTAAATTGAATAAATAGATAATTTGTCATGCCCCACCATATTCTAGTTTTTATCGTCTTTTCCCGCACATCTAGGTTAGAGCCGAATTTCGAGTTGACACCCCTCATCTCCATGCGATCTACAGCTCAC
>JABXGX010000015.1 GCA_016550405.1 archaeon
AAAACCGCAGAGGCTTTTGGCAAAGCGGGTTTCTAAAGAAAGAACTAAAAGTTCGCTGACAACGGTCGTAATTGAAGCAGCAAGTTGAGAAAAGACGCTATTTGGTGAAATTACGGTGGCACGACGTTCATGGACAATAGTCACCCTCATCGTCGTCCTCTTTATTCCCCTAATTGTGAATACGCCATATTTACCTAATTCAATAAATGCTGCATCTAATAATTCTTCTCTGAAATCATCTCCACCGCCACCATATGGTGGAGGGACTCCAATCGGCCAATATTGGGGTTCTGGGGGTTCAACCCAAGTTCGTGCCCAATATAACAAGACCATGTCCACGAAAAGTGAGACAACAGATGTTAACGATTTTCAATTTAGAGTCCCATCCAATTGGCAGAGCTCTGTGAATATTACATTAGAAGATATCACAGCGGATTCTCCTGTCGTTCTTGACATAGAAACGAATGATACAGCAATCGATGGAAATATTTTCTTCTCGTCTAGTCCACATATGAGCTTTCAAGTCACGAACAGCTGCTATTTACACAGCCTCCAAATATACATCAACCTCATCCAAAATGACGCATTATTTGATGCCAGGGTCTGGATCTATAATGCCACTGATTCAGCAGGAACACCCCGCCCTGATACAGCAATCACCGGAACAATAAATGTTGAACTTGGGGCTATGGGTGTAGCTTGGAAAAACCACACCTTTGCATCCCCTGTATTTCTAAATACCAGTGAGACCTATGCTAATACCTTCTTTGTTAGATTTCTAAATGATGGGATTGGGATTTCAACGTGGTATATGCGGAGTGATGTTCTTTCTCCACCAGACAATGGCTATATTTGGTATTCAAGTCCCCTTCAGCAATGGGTTGGCAATGATTTAATGATGAATGTGTCACTCCTTCCTTTGGGAATATACCCAACACCTCAACAGATAGGATTGCAAATCAACGGGTCATCGGTTAATGATACTGGGAGTAATTCGGGATGGTGGTTAAGCACGTTCATCGAGCCAGGGAGTACAGCATTTTTCAATGTCACAGCATCTTGGCCAATTACGTTTAATTATACTTACTTTGCTGATTTCAATCAGACTTTCACGGGGAGCACAGCTTTTCGAGCAGACTACTTGGCCATCTTTGCTGACTGGAACATTAGCACTGTAATATCATTTCCGAATGTGGGAGCGGATATAAACAGTCGTTCTCTGAACTTTTCGCTTCCAGCATATTGGAATATGCAGTTTCTGTATAATGGTTCAACGTCGATTCTAGGCTTCCAAGTGCAAGATAGCAGCCCATCGCCTGGCTGGGTATTTCTCGATGAGCCGAATGGTGCAGGAAATGGCACCCTGTGGCGTGTCCTCTCGACTGATGCTAATCGTGTGCAAACACCCACCATCTGGCATGAGGGCATTGATGTGACAGGGTCTGAAGTGAATATCACAGACCTAATTCACGTGGAAGCGCAACTTTCGACATTTACGGATGGAGAAGGACGATTTGTTCCGTATGACACAGCAGGAACTGACCTCTTTGAAGAAAGACTTTCTCCAGATCTGAGTGGATTATTGAATTTTACTGAATTTGATCCAAGCGCCTCTACAACCATTAATGACACTTTGCGTTGTGAAGTGGTCTGGAATAATAGTTATTATGTCGGTATCGGCCTCAGCACCATCAATTTAGTTTTCCCAACGGTTGTTTTAGGCAATCCAACATCTTACTCAGGCCTAATTGGTGACTTTGTAAACGTATCGGTCTATTACGAAGACACTTACAATTCAGTTGGAATCCCAAACGCTGTAGTAAATGTTACATTTGGCGGAACAACATACGACCTGCCTAATGGCGCTGGAGGATATTATTGGGGTTGGGTTGATACCAGTTCAATGAGCCGTATGGACCATAGTGGTGTAGTGATTGCTGACAGAGAAGGATATTCGCCAACTACAACCTTTGTGACCCTCACTTTGTGGTCAAAAACAAATTTAGTTGCGAATTGGACAACTCTTACGATAAGCTATACTCAAAGTGTCGTATTAGAGACTAATTATTCGGTTCTAACACCATTAGGCGAGGGAGGGATTGCTGGAGCGCAAGTTAACGTTACTGACTCTGCAAGTTATTTCCGAGATTTATCAGATGTCGGAGATGGAAACTACACGATCCTCTTGAATGGTACCGACCTTGGTGTGGGTATACACAACCTTATTGTGAATGCTTCGATGCCTGCAGGTTTTTATCAAAACAATACCTTGTATGTGACTCTAACCGTAACAGGTGAAGCAACCAATATTACTGGAAGTAGCCCTGCAAGCATGTTTGGTGGCGCACCGTTTAATGCTAGTATAATCTATCGCAAAGTATCAGATGGATCCGGGATAACAAATGCGACAATAACTTGTCTTCTTAATGGTTCACCATTTTCAGGGATTAAAGTCGTTGATATGCTGAATGGCACATACCATGTACAGTTTATTCTGAATGTGAGTGGAAGCGGTTCGACATTTACAATTAATCTCACTGCTTCAATAGAAGGGTTTGAACCTTCAACTTTCAATACTTCTGTGTTTGTAGATGTCCGCCTAACCATGATTGATGTGCAAGTGCTCTCTTCAACTCCTGTTGTTCATAATGGACCTTTTGAGATCCTTGTCACCTACCAAGATTTGTTATCTACACAGGGAGTTCTTTACGCGATTGTTCAGGGTAATTGGTCAGACATCAATGATGTCGATAACGGTGACGGCACCTATTCAGTGACCTGTGTAACGACAGGGGCATCGGCTGGGTGGTGGACTATTAGTTTCAACATTAGCGTGGAAAACTATGAAACACAATACTTCAGCGAGACATTCTATTTAGTCTGGGCTACATCACTAACGCCTGAAAATGGAGACTATTCTCCCAGTGAATTTGAAAACGAAACCTTGGTCCTTGATGTGCTGTTTTGGGACACAAGTAATAGCCTAGCTATCAATGGTGCGACGGTTTGGGCAATCTTTCAGAGCAGCCCCTATAGCATGGTCTCCATTGGTAGCGGAGTATACCGGCTTAGTTTGAACTTGACCCAAGTAATTCCGGCAATCTATTCCTTGACAATCTATGCGCAACGGCCTCTCTATGAAAACCAAACCCTGATTTTAAGCTTGGAAGTGTTAGCAAAATTTGATACCATGTTGACTGTGACGTTGCCTCCGCCAAATAGTGTTGTCGAGGGGCGAGAAGTGGCGGTGACTGTTGGACTGACATTTACTAACACTACTCCGATTTCTGGTGCAGAAATTTGGCTGGATGTGTGGA
>JABXGX010000109.1 GCA_016550405.1 archaeon
CAACTCAGCTTCATTCTTACCTTTGGAGACTTTTTCCCTATGACAGTGCTTTTCCCGTTTCCATTTTTTTATTTGAGCTTATGGATTAAATGGTTCGTCTTCCTGATTCCAGTATTTCTAGTAAGCGGAGTAAACATCTGGACCCTAGCACGGGTTTTGACCAAACCACTTCCATCTTTAAAGAAATTAGCCAAAGTGTGTTTGTTGAGTTTGGTTATTGCCTTTCCTTTATTGCTAATTGTGGCATTTTTCTTTTTGCTGACTTTATTCGTCCCATTTACACTATTGGCATTCACTTATGGAATCCTCCAACTGCTCTGGATAGTTCCTCCCCTCTTCCCGATTATCTTCATGTACTATTCTCAACAATCTAAAGTCATGACGTACCATAATACAAAATCGCAGGAGCAACTAATCCGCAATCCCATATTTTGGATTCTGTTCACAATTCTCTACATCATATTCATCTTCTCATTATTACAACTTGGAGGTTCATTAATTATTGATGTCATGGACTTTCCTGTCTTTCAACCACACACCCTAGTTTACACTAGCATTCCCATCGCGCTAATCCTCCCCATTTTCCCATTACTACTAATTCTTTTCAGAATTCATCCCAACCTTGGTCAAAGAAAGTAATACTGTCTCAAACCGCACCCCTTTCTTCCGCTTCTAATCAATCAGCATCAGCTCAAACGCCGGAATCGCAAAAATACTTCCAACGAGTTCCGCCGAAATAGCTCCTACCTCGTAAAGCCCCATCGAAATATGCAGTTGTTAGGGTTTTTACATTCACTCACTTGGCGTGCTCACTAATCGCCTGAATAATTTGGGGTGCCACTTCGACGGGAATGTCATGGCCCATCCCCTCAATAATCAGCAACTTCGCACCAGGAATTGAAGCGGCTGTATCCTTTCCGCCCTCAATGGGCACCAGAGGATCTGTATCCCCGTGAATCACTAATGTCGGTATCTTCACTGACTTCAATTTGTCCTTACGACTGCCTGATGCAAGAATCGCCGCCAGCTGCCGGGTCATTCCTTCCGGGTGATAACACCGATCAAACGCCCGTGCCGCATCTTGTCGCACAAACGCCTCATCCAACGGATACTTTGGACCCCGCAAGATTCGCTGTTTCTTCACTGCATCCTCGATACATTCCTCCCGATCCGATGGAGGTATACTTGTAATAACCGCAAGAGCTTCCGGCTTTGGCATTGACACCGATAGTTCACCCGTCGTCGACATGATAGAAGTCATAGTCCGAATCCGCTCCGGATACTCAATAGCCATGGTTTGCACAATCATGCCACCCAATGATGCCCCCACCACATGCGCTTTCTCAACCTCCAACACATCAAGGAGTCCAACGGCATCGGCAGCCATATCAGAAAGGGTATATGGAGCCGAGACCACTTCGCCTGATTGTACGGCCTGCATCAAGGCAAGAATATTTGGCACGCCTGCTTCATCAAACTTCGTGGAATTTCCGACATCACGATTATCGAACCGAACCACCCAATACCCCATAGCCGCCAAAGGCTTACAGAAATCCTCATGCCACCGAATCATTTGCGCACCCAACCCCATCACCAACAACAACGGGGAGGCACCAGGATCTCCAAAAGTATCATAGGCCAGTTCAACGCCATTCACCTTAGCAATGGCTTCTTTACTCTGCGAAACAGTTCCCATAGCAATCCCACCATAATATCCTCGCAGGGTCTTCGGATATAACCTTGATGGAAAAAGCCAATCGCGTTTGTTAGAATCCACACTCAAAGAATCAGAAGCCTCGAAGTACCCACTAATCTTCCACCCTCAGTACAGGCAACTCCACAAAGAATCACCTCGTCTTACTTTATGGTCTTACCAAACGAATGAATCGGCTAACACCGTGTACATAAAATGCATTACTCTTAGTCTAATACCTATTTCAGAACGCTTTAGAAAAAAAGGAATTTATTGGCTTATGAACCATTGATATTTGGCTCAGATCTCTAAGAGGAAACAGAGCGAAAATATATAGAACTTATCCCTAAGGAAGCCTGGAGGATTACCCAACCATGGAACCAAGGGCTAAACGATATCTCATCATTGCCATTGTGATTATTCTCATTGTAGTCTTTGCTGTATTAGGCTATGAACTCCTTGGGCCCTACTTATGTCAAGATCCCTGCGTATGGACCTTCCCCGGATGGTGTTGGTGCCCACAACCAGGCTCCGGAACCCCACAACCCCCTGAAATCTACATACCCGAAGGGATTCCCGGCTTCCCATGGGAAACCATCCTCCTTGGCATACTCACCGCAGTTATCTTAGTCCTTACGATCCGCCGACGCCGCTAATCTGACTTTACTTCAGCATCAATGCGCGCATTAATGAAACGACAGCCACGATTATCCCCAGAATCAGTAACAAAACACCGCTTCATGGGGTTCTCCTTGGAGAACTTCAGACATCCCCAACACTGACTCAACCACCGCACCCCCTTCTCCTCCTGAATCACTTCACACAACTCAATTGCTTTTTCCGTCGAAATCGACTTCATGAAACCAATCACCACAGAGAATACAGACAAAATTCCCTAAAAGATTGTAGGATAGATCTATGAATCCTGCACCCTCTCCCCAAAGGGTTAATGTAGAACCGATTAATATCTATTGATGATTAGACGCCCTGGGGAGGGCTGAATGGTGAAAAATGAATTTCGAATTGCCACATTTAATTTAGAAAACCTTGACATGAATGATCCAAAATGCCCGTGGGCCATGCGTCTTCGGGTCCTAAGACCAATGCTCAAACGTATTCATGCCGATATCTTATTTCTTCAAGAAGTGCACAATATGGCGTCCCTCAATGATCTTCTCAAGGGAACTATCTATGAAAATTATGATAGAGCATTCACGAAAACAAAAGGAAATAAGCCCTATAAGAAGCGAAATCTCGTAATTCTTAGTCGTCATAAAATTATAAAGACCCAACAATACCTCCACAAGTTCTGCAAGAATCCGATGTGGAAACGTGTAACAGCACGCCCGCCTGATAAGAAAGCCAAGAAATACAGCTGGGAACGGCCCATTCTCCACTGTCAAATCGAGTTGCCCGGTAAACGAATTCTTCATGCCATTAACCTTCATCTAAAATCAAAAATGCCCAGTGACGTGACAGGACAGAAGTTCCGCTACACTTGGGCTTCACATGAAGGTTGGGCAGAAGGGTTCTTCTTATCAACGATAAAACGCGTTGGTCAAGCGCTTGAAACCCGTTTGTTACTCGAAACCATTTTCAAAAAGAACCCTGAAGCCTTAATCACCGTATGCGGAGACTTCAATGCTGAAATTCGCTCTGTTCCCTTTCAAACCATCGTTGGCAGCGTTCAAGAGACCAACAACCCAGCACTTCACCCCACGGTCATGTTACCCTGTGAATACTCTGTTCCACCTGAACAGCGCTACTCACTGTTCCATCGTGGACAAGGTCTCATGCTCGACCACGTCATCGTGTCCCAAGCACTATACCCCTCATGGATTAAAA
>JABXGX010000110.1 GCA_016550405.1 archaeon
GAAGAGCTTCAAGTTGTTTTTGTGCTCGATATTGTTGAACAATTGCTAAAAGTGCGTTAAAGGCGATAATTACAATCCAGATAATCACATTCGAAGTTCCAGGAGTATCAAAGAAAATGACAATTGCTGACAGAATAACGATTACAATCAAGTAAATGAGAATGAGTCCATTTAGAATTGGTGCTAAATATACTCTCCAAAAGGACCCACGAATTCGGGGGAGCGTATTAGGTCCATATTTGTCTAACCGGTTCAGAGCTTCGCCACTCATTAATCCATTATTAAGATCCGTGCCAAGCTGTCTTGCCAACTTCGCTGCACTCTGACTATGAGGGTTGACAATCACCTCTTGATCTGATTGAATTTCTCCGCTAGATGGCATACAAGCTTTCCCTAGCAGGGATTTGTGTAGACTTTGCTTAAAAGTGAATTGCGCAGCTAATTTCCAACATCGGGTCGGTTATGTTCTCGCATGATATTTGCCATTTCTCGTAACCGTTTATCCACTCGTCCGAAGATTGAATCTAATGGAAATTTGCCATCGGCTTGTCGTTTCCCAGCAGGCTTACCTGTCAAGAGTTCAATACCTTCTTCGATTGTCTCAACCGAGAAAATGTGGAATTTTCCTGATTCGACTGCTTCAATGACCTCATCCTTAAGCATGAGGTTTTGAACATTAGATTTCGGAACAAGAACACCTTGCTCACCAGTTAAGCCGATTTCTTTGCATACTGCAAAGTAACCCTCGATTTTCTGGTTGACCCCACCAATAGCTTGTACATGACCATTTTGGTTGACTGATCCCGTAACAGCAAAACGCTGTTGAATAGGAACTTCAGAAAGGGCAGATAGCATAGCATAAAGCTCCGTGCTGCTGGCACTATCTCCATCAACTCCACCGTAGCTCTGTTCAAAGGTAATTCGAGCCGACAAGCTCAGGGGTTTATCTTGACCAAAGGTTTTGTGAAGGAACCCAGTGAGGATTTGAACTCCTTTGATTTGGAGAGGGCCACTAAGCTGGGCTTCACGTTCGATGTCAATTACTTGACCACGTCCTGGTGCTACTGTAGCGGTAATTCGAGAAGGTTGTCCGAAAGTGAAATCACCCAGTGAAAGTACAGAAAGCCCATTGATTTGTCCTACCACGTCTCCTTCGGTGTCAATGAGAACCACACCTTTCTTAATATACTCTCGGATTTTCTCCGCATACAAACTGGATCGAAAATAGCGTTCATCAATGGTTTTTTTGATGTGTGATAATCCAATCTCTTTTTTACCTTCTTTTTTCGCATAGAAGTTGGATTCACGAATCACATCAGAGACAACGTCGAATCGTGTTGAAAGTTTATCTTTACTATCTGCCAGACGTGAGCTGAAATCTACAACCTCAGCGATAGCTTGAACAGTTAAGGGCAGAAGCGACTCTTTCTCAGTAAGGGTACACACAAAGTCGCCATAGATTCTTACTGAATCTTGGTTGCGATCCATTGTTGTATCAAAATCTGCTTTCACTTTGAACAGTTCACGGAAATCAGGGTCAAGTTGATAGAGCTGTTGATACCACATTGGTTCACCAAGGAGTATAACTTTAAGCTTCAGAGGAATTGGTTCTGGATGAAGGGTTTTGACAGTTAGAAAGCCCATAACTTCAGAGACTTCTTCCATGCCAACTTGATCATTCTGAAGTGCGCGTTTCAGCGCCGGATATGAAACTGGATTCATTAGCATTTCACGAACCGGGATGACAAGGTATCCGCCATTGGCGCGATGAAGATCACCTGCCCGAATCATGGTGGTATCGGTCACTAAGGCGCCAAATCGGGGTTCCTTTTCTACTCGTCCAAAGAGATTAGTGTACGTGGCATTAGAAACAAAGACAATTGGAGCACCATCCTGCTCTGAATTATCAACGATTAAATTCACTTTATAGCGTTGAGCAAAAT
The DNA here is from genome assembly GCA_016550405.1 of archaeon. The sequence continues at coordinate 1,944 of JABXGX010000110.1, forward strand.
CTTCAGGTGAGGGTATTCGAGCAGCCATGATTGGTGGGAGCCCTTCCGGTTGTCGACCAATGAACTGGTTAAGATTTTCAATCAAATCATCTGACAGCTCGTGAACCCATTTTACCGCCTTATCATTTCCCTGATATTCTTCTTCAAGTTCCGTAATTAAGGGTTCAAGTGTGAATCGAACCGCTTTCTCTTCCATTTGACGGAGTTGTTCACGGAGTTCCCGTTCTAGATTCCTAAGTTTCCGGAACGTTGCGCGGAGTTCTGTTTCCAGCGTACTGCGGCGAGATTCAATTTCCTTCCTTACCTCGGGTTTTAATTGAGCAACCATATCCGGAGTGAGGGGTTGACCCTTGATAATTGGCACCATCAATAACCCAGTTTGTGTGCCCTGTAAAACAAAGCCAGCTTCTTGCGCCTTTGAGCGCATCTCCTCAGTTAACTGATCTCGTTGAGCTTCGAAGATCTGAGTTTGTTCTTCGCGTTGCTTCGCATATTCCTCACTTTCTAACATTTGCTGAATTGAGGTTCGTGAAGCTTCAATAAACCGATCAACCTTACTAGCAAAGACTTTACCCATCCCAGCAGGAAACTCAAGAGCCTTTGGTATAAACTGGTTAGCATAATTAGTCACATAACACCAATCTGATGGGACTGGTTTGGTTGCTGCAAGTTCTTTTAAAAACCGTTCAATTGCTGTAGATCGTCCCGTTCCGGGCATTCCCGCCACATAGATATTAAAGCCCTTATCAGGAATTTCTAACCCGAATTGCATGGCATTGAGGGCACGGGGTTGCCCCACAACACCTTCCAAGGTAGATAACTCAGCACTGGTCTTACAGGCGAATTCACGTACTTTACATCGAGCCCGAAGTTGTCGTGCATCTAATTTTTGCATATTAAATCCTCCTTAAGGATTAGAAAATCATTGAACACTCTCCTATTTAATATCGTTGAGGTTTCCCTAAACCCATGTCTTACTATTGTCATCAATAACTTTAGTGACTAGAAAGAGGTAAGGGAATTTAAAGCTGAAAAGTACTACCTCTGATTAATCAAATCTTGGAGGAGTAAGTATTGGCGAAGAAAAAACGGTATACAACCAGTTTTGGCTCTCCCGTTGATGATGACCAAAATAGTGTAACAGCCGGTGATCCTGGTCCAGTTCTTCTACAGGATGTCCACCTTGTCCAAAAACTTGCCCATTTCAACCGCGAACGAATCCCTGAACGAGTCGTCCATGCTAAAGGTGCGGGAGCTTTTGGGTACTTTGAAGTCACCCATGACCTCTCGAAATACACAAAAGCAAAATTTCTGTCTAAAGTTGGTAAGAAAACTGATCTTTTTGTTCGCTTCTCAACTGTCGGGGGCGAGAAGGGATCAGCAGATGCCGAAAGAGATCCTCGTGGCTTTGCCATGAAAATCTATACAGAGGAAGGCAATTATGACCTGGTCATGAACAACACACCCGTCTTCTTCATTCGTGATCCTATGAAATTCCCTGATTTCATTCATACTCAGAAACGCAATCCTGCGACAAACACCAAAGACCCTGATATGTTCTGGGATTTCCTTTCCCTCACCCCTGAATCTATCCACCAAGTTACCATCCTCTTTTCCGATAGAGGCACACCCAAAACGTATCGACACATGAACGGCTACAGCGGACACACCTACAAATGGTACAACGACAAAGGCGAATACTGGTGGGTTAAATATCACTTCAAAACCGTCCAAGGTATTCAAAACTTTACAAGACAAGAAGCGGAAATCATGAAAGGCAAGGACCCTGACCACGCGACTCGCGATCTCTACGATGCTATCGAACGGGGAGAATATCCAGTCTGGAATGTCGAAGTCCAAATAATGCCTCCTAAAGATGCCGAAAAATACCGATTCAACATCTTTGACATCACCAAAGTCTGGCCCCATGGTGACTATCCTGTTAAACCCCTAGGACGGATGGTCCTCAACCGCAACCCCACCAATTATTTCGCTGATGTGGAGCAATCAGCATTCTGCCCCGGTAACTTCGTACCTGGTATCGCAGCCTCCCCAGATAAGATGCTGCAAGGACGCATATTCTCCTACCATGACGCTCACCGATATCGCCTAGGAGCTAACTATGAACAACTCCCCATTAACGCACCCAAAGATCCAGTTCACAACTACCAACGCGACGGATTCATGCGACGAGAAGAAACAAGTGGTCATCCCAACTACTGGCCAAATAGTATGGGTGGACCTGAACCTGATCCAACCACAGCAGAACCGCAATTCGAAGTGACCGGAAAAGCTGGTCGGCACACATATAGTCACCCCAACGATGACTTCATCCAACCTCGCGCTCTCTACGAGAAGGTAATGACTGACACTGACCGTGACCACCTTATTGGCAATATCGTAGACCACCTTAGAAACGCGAAAAAAGAAATTCAACTCCGTCAAACCGCTATCTTCTATAGAGTTCACCCAGAATATGGGACCCGCGTCGCAAAAGGATTAAAACTTGGCATTACTGAAGTCAAAGGGCTGGCAAAACAGTATAAATAAAACCACGAGTTGACCCCGTTAAAGGTTGGCAAAACCAAAATCTCTTAAGGAAGAATAGGGCATGAACCTACTACTCTGAAAACTTTTAGGTAGTTGACCCACTATGGCAAAACAACCAATGACTATGACAATTCCCATCGGTCCCCAACACCCCGCTCTTAAAGAACCCGAAAACTTCACCATCACCGTTGATGGAGAAATCGTTGTCGACGTCGACCCCCGTATTGGCTATGTTCACAGGGGAATTGAAAAGGCATTTGAGAGCCGAAGCTTCAACCAAAACGTTTACCTTGCTGAACGCATCTGTGGCATCTGCTCACAATCCCACACCACCTGTTATGTCCAAGCCGTAGAAGAGATTCTCGATTTAGACGTACCACCACGTGGCTTATACATTCGGGGCATCATGAATGAGTTGAACCGAATTCACAGCCACATTCTCTGGTTGGGCGTTGCAGGTCACGAGATTGGCTGGGATACCCTCTTCCATTATTCGTGGCGAGACCGCGAATACGCCATGGACGTCATCGAAGAGATCTGTGGGAATCGGGTCAATTATGCCAATAACATCATTGGCGGCGTCCGCCATGATGTCACGAAAGACCAAGTGCCATCCATGGTTGACCGGATGGAAAAAATCCGAGACCGAATGCAACATTATCTGGACTTAATTTTAAAGGAACAAACCATTCTTGATCGTGCTTTAGGCGTCGGTATTCTCGAAACAGAAGTCGGGAAAGCCCTCTGTGCCACAGGTCCCACAGCTCGAGCTTCTGACATTAACTGGGATGTCCGCAACACCCAACCTCGTACTCCTTACATGGAAAGTGAAGGCAAACACTGGGAAACACGGACCTCCGACCTCTGCGACGTCGCCGGTCGCGTAGTCGTCCGTATCCTCGAAACCATTGATTCCGCCAATTGCTGCATCGACTGGCTCAACAACCTCCCCCGCGGCGATATCAGCGTCCGCGCCCCTCGCCGCGTCCCACCCGGTCACGCCCTCAGCACCTTCGAAGCCCCCCGCGGCGAAGTCGTCCA
>JABXGX010000016.1 GCA_016550405.1 archaeon
AGTCCCATCCGCCGTGCTTGCGGGTCGGTGCCCCCATTGTTATGCCAATTTAAGGATAAATCCCATGATTCAACCCAGATTGTGCATTAAAAAACATCTAATATAATCATCCAGTAATTAAGGGGTTGTCCAAACTTAAGTTTAAATATCTTTAGTAATGATAAGGTTTTTCAAGCCCATTCCTTTCCAATAGTTGACTTGAAACCTACAATTTTTTATCACCGCTGATCTACTGCAATGCAGTTCAAACTGTGTGGAATCAGGCAGATACGCCTAAGAATGGAAATCATTTTTGCCCGAAATCTCTTCTCCTGTGCTGATAAGCGTAATATCCTTTTACCACCGGCACTCCCCAATAATCCAGGAAGGATAAAATATTTGTGGCGTAATGTTTTAAGCCGTTCTTGAGGTCTGTTTGGATTTAAAATAGTTCTATTAAGATAGACAATCAGATTATGAAATACCAAACCAATCATTGTTAGTATAGCCTCAGTAGCCCAAAAGCTCTTCAAGTTAAACGATTCAAATCCATAACCTTCCTTTAAATCCTTGATAACGTTTTCATCATTGGCGCGGGGGCGATATTCTCTCCAAATCTTTTCCGGTGCAGAATTCAAGTCATTGGTTACCATAACACTGATACGATACTGACTCCAATCTTCCAACTCCTGGAAAAGAGTTGGCTGCTTCCCTAAAGCCTTGGGCCTCTTACTGATAGATTGTCTAACAACAACATATCGTCGGGGATAGGTCCATTTCGGGTCTACATGCTCAAACTCAAATTCACTTACTTCAATCCCTTTGGAGATAGTTTCCCAATCTGTAACTCCCAGTATCTCACGCTGAATAGCTCGTGAAATAGGTACAGCAATTATATAAATATACCCCTCAGAGTCTAAATACTCGATGAAATCAATTACATAAAATCCACTGTCACACAGAACATGATTAACTCTGAAATCCTTGCCAAGTGATAATCGTGTCTGGTGGAAAAAGTCAACAGCACCTTGCCCTGATCCACTGTTACCAGATCGATTCCATACATTAACCACATAACCAGATCCTAAAAAAGCGATTAAAGGATGATGGGAGGGTCTACCTCGTTTCTTTGGATTATAACCTCTCTTCGCTCCTTCCTGACTCCCGTATCGGACTAATACAGAGGAATCAAGATTTAGATTGTCTTCCACTATCCCTTGCCACATTATTATGGAAACAGCTAATTTCCGCGCTGATTCTCCTACTTTCTCCGATAAACCTTGTGTATCAATCCTACCCCAAAACCGCGTTAAGGTACTTGATGCTTTCGGTAGCCATTGAACCGCAAATGCCTCTTTGATTACTTCAATGCCATGGCCCCACCAGGATAAATGACTGAATCGTTCTCCTCCGCACAATACCGTCATAAATGTAGCCAATACTTTTTCATAGACGCCTTTTGCGTTATTCGATCTTTCAATTATCGGAATCTTGTTTTCCACCCATGATTTAAAATCAAGAACTTCCAACAGTTTCGCAATGATTGTTGCCAAACCTCCCCAAGAGG
>JABXGX010000111.1 GCA_016550405.1 archaeon
ATTTGTTGCGCCATCCCCGCTGACGCGAAGGGAATTACCTACTTCTATGGACGACAAGCCAGTGACTTACGCCGTTTGGACCAAACTAAGGAAGGAGATATTGACTGCGGCAACCCCGAATTTGGTGGACAAGAATGCCTCCTCATCTTTGACGATGTCTTTGTCCCCAATGACCGCATTTTCATGAATGGTGAATCCCAGTTCTGCAGTCGCCTCGTCGAAAGCTTTGCCGCCTATCACCGCCAAAGCTACGGAGGCTGTAAAGTCGGCGTGGGAGATGTACTCATTGGTGCAGCCGCGACCATCGCCGAATACAACGGGGTCGAGAAAGCCGCCCATATCAAAGACAAAATCACCGAAATGGTCCACCTCAACGAGACGCTCTATGCCTGTGGCATGGCCTGTTCCAGTTGCGGAACCGCCACACCCGCTGGAAATTACCTAGTCGATATTCTCTTGGCAAACGTTTGTAAGCAGAATGTGACTCGGTTTCCATTTGAAATAGCGCGTCTGCTACAGGACATCGCTGGGGGCTTGTTTGTGACCTGCCCCAGTGCCAAGGAACTGCAAAATCCCGAGACCCGAAGCATCATCGAAAAGTATCTGGTCGGGGTCGAAGATGTAAGCACATTGAATCGCATCAAAATGCTCCGACTCATCGAAAACCTCACCATGGGACGAGCTGCTGTGGGCTATCTGACTGAATCCATGCACGGTGCGGGGTCCCCACAAGCTCAGCGCATCATGATTGGTCGGCTCGCCAATCTGCAAGATAAGAAGGCACTCGCTAAGCATCTTGCCCAAGTTCAAGACGACTAGCCTTCGTTTATTGCTCTAAGGGTTCTTTCGACTTTTGGGGCTTTTGTTGTAGCGGTTTATGGCGTTTGACCGCAATTAATTCCAAAATGATGTAAACAATCATGAAAATGAAGATGGCATAACTGAAAATTAGTGTCTCCAACATGAGAATGGGGTTTTGGAAGAATTGCAGGTGAAGGCTAACGAGTTCCCATAGGAGGGCAAGGATGGGCGCAAGGAAGAGCACAATGAACCCTGCTTTGAGTTGACTGCGTAACGTACGCCCGAGAGAATCGACGGCCCAGCACTCGTGATCGAAGATTTTAATCAGGGCTTTGATGCGGTTAATGGAGGGTTTGCCGTGCATCCAGTGGCGTTCAATGGCCCGGCGGAGGAGGTTTTGGCGGCGGATATCCGCGTAGCTGATACAGGAACGTAAGTAAAACCGGAAAATGAGAATAATCGCAATGGCCAAGGCCGCTAGAGTAATAATGGATGGCAAAGCGATGAAATAGATCTGGCCGTAGATGGCAAGAAACCCTAGTAGGGTGACCAAGGCCCAGTTGGTGTAAGAATCCTTCCGTTGGAGGTTCACATTTTTTTCTTCGCCCAGCCGCTCATAATACCATTCAAGCCATTCCAGCGATTCACCCACAATAGATGCCTCCACGTGGCAATCGTATTAGTAACGTTAAGTAGTATCGGTGAGTGTTCCCTTTATTTGTTTAATTTTCTTGAAAAACGGTTACAGATCATCTAGAAGCTGGTCATAGGTGAGGAAAAAGCTCTCAGGACCTCCAATTATGGTCTGAAGTAACATTTCTCGACCTAGTTGTAAATCGATCTCCCGAGCCATATGCGCACCAGCTATATACCAGAGCCGTTGATGTTGCCGGCTCATAATATCAAACAATTCAAAATCCCGGTCTACAAGTGGACGATTCGGTGTGGTCCGAAGATTGGTATAGATATCAAAAAAGCGTTGCACGCGCTTTTCACATTCCAACGGATCCAGTAACACTGTATAATCTTCATGGGTCAGCACTTGGTCATTCAATCGCCGTCTCAGTGCCGCGTACACCGCAAGCCCCTCAAGCTGCGTAGAATACTGGATCGCATCACCCAAATCATCAAGAGTTAGCAACTCATCTAGTGAAAAGAACGGGTGCAGTTGTGTAAAACCCACGTGATGCACCTCATGCATCGCGAAGTAAGCAAGCTCCCGGATGTCCTGTTGGAAAAGTGGATGCCCCAAATTAAGCAGGGCATCACCTTGGCTGACAATCCCAATATCATAACCAAGTATCAAGTACAATGTACAGTCGATACTCGTTGTTAATGGGAGATAACCTTGGATTTCACCAAGCACCTCAGTGATCTGATCCGAATACGCATCAACATACCTAAGAGCATCCTGAATGTGCTGCAGATAGTACGGACCTTTCGCGCGCTCCTGCTCAAAAATGGTGGTCCAGAAGGTTTTGAGGTCATCATCCGTATTTTGCCATTGGATAGCATGCGCATACACACGCTGTGCCGCCGGGTGCTGAATAAGCGCCTTAAATCTACGTTCCGAATACACTTCCAAGAAGCTGAGAAGCACTTCTGCAAAACTGGCATCGACAGTCACTTGAATTTTCAGTGTCCGGTTCACCTTCACGAAGCAATGAGTCGTTCCATACTGTTTGCTAAATCCGTGGTTATCTGGTTTCCGCATTAACGGTCGAAAATCGCACAAGCCGGTTACCATAAAATTAAATATCTCAGCAACTGAGAGCATCTTCCCTTATGGTGAGAATAAATGCCGAAAATGAAAATCACGGTCGTCAAACGATTCCACCCCAAAGACGTCTTTGGCGAAGACTACGTCACACCCACAGGTAAAACAGCCCCCCGATGCCAAACCTTCAAGGATGGCCAAGAATTCACTATCGACAAACTGAAAATGCCCGACGAGTTTTGCACCTGGGCTTGGCATGACATTTACAAAGATCTCTCCGTTCTCTGGTGGGGCGGAAACTTCTCTGGCTGGATGGAAGACGGCGTCATGTACACCGCTTGCTCCGATGGCGTCCGTCCCGTCTGCTTCAAACTCGAACGCCTCGAAGAATAACCGAACAAAAACCTCCTCGATTGGTGTAACAGATTGAACGAACTAGCGTTTCGTACATACCTGTTCGAACAAAAGGTGGACCGAGACCAGTCCACTAGCTTCATCACCAAATTAGAGGCCATGCGCACCCACTTCAAACCTAGAGCCCTCGAAACCCTGCCCCGAGGTGCGATTTTGCAATACACTGAACATCTCGTCACCGTCGATGCTGACGCAGTCTTGGATACCCTTCGGGCCCTCATCCATTATGGCAATTTCATCGAAAACTACAACTATGTGGCTGAGGTCCTCGACATCGCTGAAGCGTACAATGCCATGGAGACTCTGTATAGCCGGGTGGGTGAACAATGTGGCACTGATGTTCGAGATGCTATCTTCGCGGATCTTGAGTTACCTCCCCTAGGAGTCGACCCTGAGTCAAAAAGTGAGTTCACCAAGGTAGTCATGCGCCGCCTAGAAGCGCAGATTGGCGAAGCGAAAACCGTCGAGTTACTGGCACCCTGTTTACATGGTCGTCCCGAGGAAGCCAAAGCCCGAGAAGACTTTCTACGGCTCAATGACATCGACGAATTCTTAGCGCTTAAGCACAAGGAAGTCCTTGACCGATTTCGCCAGCACAAAAAAGATGGAACCCTCGAATGGGCTCAATATGTCGACGACGAGGGCATCGCTTATGTAGAGAATACTCTCACGATTTCGCCCGGAATCAGGGAAGGAGATAAGATCATCCAGACGAAAATTCCCTACCAAATCAAAGCCATGCTCGACACCCAAGACTCCCGAATGAAACGCTATTACGTCTGCTACTGCCCTTGGGTCCGCGGCGCCATCAAAGACGG
>JABXGX010000112.1 GCA_016550405.1 archaeon
TCGCTATCTAAGGACGGCTTGTGATTACCAGACCATTGGTGTGTAGCCTTCTTTTATCAGATCGGCAATTACGGTGCCCACATATTCTATTTTCAAACCGAGTTTAGCTAACGATTCTGAGGTGCCTTCGTTGTCAGATATAAATTTGCATGCGATTCCATCGGTCTTTTTGCAGAGTTCACGTACATCGGAGGCGAGTTCTGAGTCGGTTGCAATTAATTGTTCAGATGGACCGAAGAGTATGGTTTTGACGTCATCAAGCCATCCATATTTGATAGTGTTTTTGGCATACATAAGGGCTGTTTGAACTACACCTTTCTCTCCTGAGGCGATGATTACGATGATTTTAGTGCTCATTTGAGTGGACTCCATTTAATGCTCGTGATCGTGATGGTGTGTATGAGAGGGGTCATACAGGTTACCGAGTGCGGAGACAATGAGTTCAGTGAGTGCCGGATGGATGTGCATTCCTTGGGCTAGTGTCCACATATTCCCTCCAATAGCCATGATATCCACGACTTCTTGGATGAGCATGGCGGCGTAAGGGCCTATGATGTGAAAACCGAGAATCTTGTAGTTATTCTTATCGACAATTGTTTTTGCAAACCCGTCTTCCTCCACCATCGCTTCGCCTTTAGCTACATCAGAATATTTGGCTGTTCCTATAAGAACTTCATGAGTTTGGACCGCCTCGACCGCAGTGAGGCCAACACCAGCGATTTGCGGATAGGAGAACACAGCATAAGGAACGGCATAATATTCCATTTTCTGTTTTTGTTGACTTGATGCGTTGTTCCAGGCGATTTGGGCTTCACGATTGGCCACGTGTTTGAACATGTAACGTCCTGTAACGTCTCCGAGTGCCCAGATGCTTTTCTTACTGGTTTCAAGGTAATCATTGACTTGGATGAATCCCCGCTCATCAGTTTTGACTCCTGTCTTTTCTACTTTTAACACATCGGCATTTGATCGGCGCCCCGTGGCTATGAGGATTCTTTCAGCGGTGAATTCTGTTTCCTCGCCAGTTTCTTGGTTGCGCCCGACTACAGTACTACCTGTTGCTGTCTGTTTTACTTCGATGGCAGAGGTATTCGTGTAAATCTTCATGCGTTTAGACAGTGCTCTTTCAAGGGTGAACGAAATTTCAGGCTCATTTTGGGGAACTAAGCGTGTGGCACGCTGAAGAATTGTTATGTCTGAACCCATAGCTGCAAGAAAATGGCTATACTCCGCAGCAATGTATCCACCACCGATTATTACCACGCTTTTGGGCAAATCAGTTATTTTGAGGAGTGTTTCATTTGTCAGGTACTCGATTTTATCAATCCCTTTAATAGTTGGAATTAATGGACGTGCACCTGCAACGATGAAGATTTTTTTGCCTTTAATCTCCTCGCCGGCCACTTCCATTGTATAATCCCCCGTGAAATGACCTTCTGCTTCATAGAAATCCAGGTTCTGGGCGTTCTGAAGTCCTGCTCGCATATGGGCAAGACTTTCGTCGATGGGTTTCCGCATTCGTGCCATAATCGCTTTGAAATCGATGTCTTTGATTTCCGCTTTGATTCCTAGTTTGTGGGCTTCTTGGATTTCGACGATTCGATCAGCAGGGTAAATAAGCATCTTTGATGGAATGCAACCAACATTCAAACAGGTGCCACCAAGAGGACCACGATCTACATAGGCGACCTTCAATCCCGCTCGATATGCTGAATCGAGGATAATTCCACCTGAACCAGAACCAATAACGATGGCATCATACTTCTTCATGGGCTAAGGTTGTTGGTTGTTCCTTAAAATAGCTTTAGAACTTCCTATCAGGCAAGATGGAGGGAGCACAATAGTGAGTTTGAAGTAGGAACAACACTTTTTCAAGGGGAAATGAGTATGGTGTCTGCAAGACTTTAAGAGGAGTTAGTTTCGATGCCGAAAGTTATCAAAACGGCTTCACGTTTACAGGGCGTTTCCCCAAGTGGACTTCGGGAATTCTTTGAAATTGGTTCGAAATTAGCTGCGAAGGGTGTTGATGTAATATCCTTAGGTATTGGTGACCTCGATCTACCACTTCCTCCATTCCTTGGGGACGCAATTGCCGATGCTTTTGCCACGGGACAGACTCATTACTCATCAAATGCTGGGATTATCGAATTACGACAGGCAATTGCAGACCGGTATCAAGAGACATATCACCTTGATTATAATGCCGACGAGGTTTTGGTGACTTGTGGGGCTCTAGAAGGGCTTTTAGATACCATGCTAGCCCTCATCAACCCAGGAGATCGCGTGTTAGTACAAGACCCAGCTTTCGGGTATTTTGCAAATCAAGCCAAACTAGCAGGAGCTGAGGTTGAATTAGTACCAATGACTCCTAACTTCGATTTGGATGTCGAAGGATTCCAAAATGCCTTTGAGAAGAAATCTCCCAAGATGGTAATCATTAACTCACCCTGCAATCCCACAGGTTCTGTAGCATCAGAAAAAAGTGTGCAACAAATAGCTGACTTAGCGGCAGAACATGACAGCATCCTCATCTCCGATGAATGTTACGAGTTCCTTCGGTATGATGGCAAGCGGCACACTTGCGCTGCCACATTCAATCAGGATAATGTCATTATCATCAATAGCTTTTCAAAAGCCTTAGCAATGACCGGGTTACGCTTAGGATATGTGATAGCTCCGGTAAATCTTATGCGCCCAATCTATCAAGTTCATCAATACAATACAGCATGCGCACCGACTCCGATTCAAGTGGGGGCAATGAAAACACTTTCGAACCCAAAGGCGTTTAAAGGAATTATTGGTCAGCACCGTAATGTGCTAAATGATCGTCGTAAGGTAGCTATAGAGAGCTTTAAGCCAATCAATGGGCTCAAATTCTCCTACGAACCGGTTGCGGGCTTCTATCTCTTTCCCAACGTGGAAGATTCTGGTATGTCAGGTCCTGAATTCGCTATTGCGCTGCTTGAAGAAAAAGGAGTGGTCCTCGTGCCCGGAGACCAATTTGGCACAGCATACCCGAATAACATTCGGATCAGTGTGGGTTCAGCTCCTCCCAATCGAATTCGCGAAGCTGCATCGCGGGTTGCCGACTTCATCCAGAAATAGGGGCATTTCTACTTACGGACAGGCGGATGGGTATCTAATACCGTTTGAATTGGCTTGCTAGAGAAATGTTGGGCTAGCCTCTCATAATTCCAGCCAAGAGGCGTAAGAAGGGTGTCGGTGGCTCGAAGGAGTAACTCGGTATACTTGTCTTTGTCATAATGAGTGGCAGCCGAGGTATGAGGGAGGGCTACACGGCGTAAGGGGTGCCGTGACTTTGAATCAGTGTGTACATACTTGATGGTCTGTCCTGGATGGATGTCCTGACCATACCGAATGGCAAGTTCTGCTGCAATAGCCTGGCTGCACTGTTGTTGGTATTCGTGGGGGGATCGGCTGATGTTTTGTGTAACGGCAAGTTCATCGGTAGTAACGCCTCCACTATGGAGCAAGTCAACGTAATCTTTGACAATGGCGAGAAGGTGGGGGAGCAGTTGCTGCATTTCATCGATATCTTCGGCACCGGCAAGACAGGTCAGCAAATCCAGCTGGAGCTGCTTGATGAAGGGCGGAGTGTCACGGCGACGGAGCTCAATTCCCCGCACCTTGATAGTGCCATCCTCTTTGGCTCCACAGTATCGGGTCAAGGCACCATAGGGCTGATTGCGGCAGGGAAGAAACATAATCCACCGGTAACGTCCTTCGAAGTCGATGTGCAGTCCAGTGACCTCCTTAATGGCATCACTCACCGCTAGGTAGTCTTCGACAGTGGCACCGGACTTTTGTAGCCACACACAATCAACGATGCCATGCAACACGTGGAAGCCTTTCTGCTCGCATACCGCTTTCGTCTGTAAGAGAACACGACGACTAAAGGCAGTCACACATTCATACGCTTCCACCCGTCCAAACCGCGAAGCACGAAAACCGAGGTACCCGAAGCAA
>JABXGX010000113.1 GCA_016550405.1 archaeon
CCAAGGAGACCAGAAACACCGCGAGATTCACCTTGAAGTTCCTCAAGAAGACATGTGCTACCTCGTCTTAACCCACCGCCGAGTAGGCTGTTGATTGAATCCCATTCACATTTAATAACATCATTAGTGCCTGGCATGAAGCACCCTCCTTATGGGCTGTCCTTCAATTGGCGGTTAATAAGTCTTAGCTGTTTACCATTCTCCCAATCATACTGCTGCATGAGTTTGAGAATTTATATACGTGAGAGGAGCGAGGTGGTGGGAGGTTTGACGACCGTGTCCCAGACTCCATCTCCAAATGAACCGGTCCTAATTACGGGTGGCACTGGCTTTATTGGTTCACATCTCGCCAAGCGACTTGTCGCTGAGGGCTACAGTGTCTTTCTATTTGAGGCTAGACCAAATGAAGCACGAATCCATGAAATTGCAGATCGAGTTACGGTAGTCGAAGGTGATGTTGGCGACTTGGAGAGTATCACCTCTACTCTCCGGAAATTTAAGATTCTGCACATTTTCCATACCGCTGCGGCCCTCTCGGTGGAAGCAGAACAAGATTGCGAGACTGCTTATGCCTGTAATGTTTCAGGAACCTATAATATACTCGAAGCAGCCAGGATGTCTGGTGTTCGGCGACTTGTATTTCTAAGTAGTCTAGCGGTGTTTGGGGCGAATACGCCATTTCCATTTCATGAAACAAGCTATCGTGATCCCAGTAGTTTTTACGGAGTTAGTAAAGCCTTTGGAGAAATGCTTGGAAATTATTATCATCTTCGTCATGGTTTTGATTTCCGAGGAGTTCGATTTGCCGTCGTGATCGGACCTGGGCGACGAGGAGCTGGAGCTACTGTGACCTACTCTAGTTTCATTGAGGACGTAGCACTCGGAAGAATTGGAATCATTGATATACCCGAATCTACGATTCTGCCAATTATTTATGTGGAGGATGCGGCCGATTTTCTGATGGCTTTATGGAAAGCACCTAAACTTTCACATCGAATTTATATCGCGGGAGGAGTGCCGATTCCTATCAAGGACCTCATTAGCACAGTTAGAAGGCGAATTCCCAAGGCCGAAATTAGATTCGAATTAGATCCTGATGCAGAACGAGTCGCTCAGACTTGGTCATTTCTCACGACTCTTCTGGTTGAGCAAAGGAAAGAAACACTCTATCGCCATTTTGAGGAACTTGGTTGGGAGCTGCGCTTTGATTCAGTATCAGATATCGTAAAACACTTCATTGAAGCTGTACAAAAGCGAAAGGAGATTTATTCGAACTTCTAATGGTGGTTGGACTATTGAATAAAATTACACGAACTGCTGTTTTGGGTGCCGGGGAGATGGGTCATGGTATCGCCCAAGTGTTCGCCCAAGCTGGATGTGATGTGGCACTTTATGACATCGATGGGGAAGCTTTGAATAAAGTAAAAGACAAAATCAACACAAATCTTCTCTTTCTTCAGAAACATGGAGTTATAGCCCGAGAAACAATTCCTTTCACCTTGACGCGCATCAATTTAGAACCTGATTTCAACGCGACAGTATCTAAAGCAGACTTAATTCTTGAGGCAGTTCCAGAACGGTTAGACCTTAAACGTGATATTTTTACTCAGGCTGAGAAGGTTTGTCATAAAACGGCAATTCTGTCCACTACCACGTCTGTTATTCGGGTCGGCGATATTGCTGAAGCACTCAAGACGCCTGAGCGTTTGGTGGGTACCCATTGGATGAATCCACCTTATGTTTTACCTCTAGTCGAAATTATTCGTGCCCCACAAACAAAGGACGCAGTCATTAAGCAGGTTCAAAAGTTTCTGGGAGAACAATGTGGAAAGCGTACTGTCACCTGCAATGATACGCCAGGGTTCATCGTTAATCGGCTTGCTGGAGCAATCCTAACGGAAGCGGCTACACTCATTGAAGAAGGGGTCACTTCCCATATTGAAATAGATCGGGTGTTTAAGGAGCATCTTGGTCCAGTGTTTTTACAATATGGTCCTTTTGGTAATCTCGACTATATTGGACTCGATGTCATCGTGTTAGCAGCCAAATATTTGTCGTGGGCTTTGGAAGATGACCGATATAAGCTTCCTAAGTGGCTGGAGGATACAGTTCTGAAAGGAAATCTGGGGATTAAATCAGGTAAAGGCATCTATGATTATCCTGATCAATCTCCAGAACAGCTTCGTCAGAAACGAGCGGAAGAACTTCTGATATTACTTCAAAAAATTGGTTTAGCAACTGACCGCGAGTAGTCTAATAGTCGCGTTTTGTTGTGAAGATTTGAGAAAGCATCGTCATATACTTTCTTGACACTCGAACATCCAAGACATAGGGGCATCCTGAATCAGTTGCCCGTTTCAGAGCAGGCGTAATCTCGGCGGGTTTTGTGACTAATTCTCCTTTAGCTCCAAGTCCCTCTGCTACTTTATCGAGGCGCGCGTGTTGGTTTAGTAATGTTCCGCAAGAAGCTTGTTCTTCTGACCGTGTTTTCAGAAGACGAGTGTGATACACTAACCCCCACGCACAATCATTGTTCACAATAGCAACGATTGGAATGTCATGGCGAACCGCGGTATCTAATTCACTGACATTGAACATGAAGCTTCCATCACCGGAAATGAGGTAGACAGGAGTTTCAGGTCTAGCTAGTTTTGCAGCGAGACTGATGGGTAAGCCAGCCCCTAAATGTCCGAGTGGCCCTTGTGAACTTATGATTTGACCAGGAAAGTTTGCGCGGAGGTATAGATAGGCCCATGCAGTGGTGTCCCCCCCATCGAGAATGAAAAGACTTTCTGGGGCTGCAAATTCACGAATTTCTTTCATGAGGCGTTGGGGCCTGATTGGGAGCTCATCGGAATCGGCGTCCTTCTCAAGAACTTGAAATAGTTGTTCCCATGCTGCTCGAGATTGCTGCGCAAAACTGCTAGCCGCCTGTTTTTTCATTAATTCTTTGGCGGTTTGGAGCATTTGAGCGAGGACAGCTTTGGCATCGCCCGTGATACCAACAGTTACAGGGCGATTCTTCCCAATCGCATCGGGTAGGATATCGACATGGATGAATTTCGCGTCTTCAGAATAGAAGGAGGGATCACGTCCAAATCCAAGGAATTCATCAAGTCGAGCACCAACAACTAAAATGACGTCTGCTTGATGAGTGAACGGATTTGCTATTGCGTTTCCGATGGAAAGGGGATGGTTTTGCGGAAAACAACCGGTTCCTAAATATTCTGCGGCCACAGGAACACCAAAGTATTCAGCCAGTTTTACTAGTTCTTTGCATCCTTGAGACCAGTAAATTCCACTTCCTGCAATTATTACGGGACGCTCTGCTTTTGCTAACAGTTCAACTGCTTTCTTAACCATTGTTGGATCGCCGAGTAAGCGTCCTGTGGGTCGGTATTGACTAGGTTTAAGTGGTTTTGCTTGAGGTTCTTCCTGAGGAGTCGCTATGACATCTTTGGGGATGTCGAGGAGTACGGGAGCCATTCGACCGGTTAGGGCAGCTTTGAAGGCTTTTTGAAGATATTCCCCAATTCTATGAGGGAATACACACCGTCGCGTCCATTTAGTAACAGAGGACACTAAAGCTTGTAGATCGTGGTCTTCGAAAGCATCCATATCTGCTAGTGTGTGGGGAATACTTGAAGTGAGCGCTACAACGGGGCTACCCATTTGATAAGCCTGTGCTAATGCGGGGACTGCATTGACAATGCCAGGACCCATGGGAAGGAGGCAGACCCCAGGTGTTCGCGTTACTCGGGCCCAGCCATCGGCCGCGTTCCCTGCGGCTTGTTCATGGCGGGTTGTGATAATTTTAATGCCCTCTGCAACGAGAGCATCATATATCGGTAGGATTTCTCCTCCAGGGAGTGAGAAGACATGAGATATGCCTTCAGCTTTGAGCACTGAAGCTACTGTTTTACCACTATTTGTTAGAGGCATTGGATACCTCACCTATGCAACATATAGGCATGCTATATTGGTTCTAATTCTTTGCCCTTGGTCTCAGGGAGAAGCCAAGGCAGAATCAACATGAGGACAAATCCGAAGCTTCCGATTAACATTGCTTGGGCCATTGGCCAGGCGAAGAAGTCCACTAGTATTCCGACAATCACGGCACCTAATGCAAATGCACGTGCGGTACTGAAGATGAAGGACGCGGCAGCGGCACGTGAGCTAGTTGGAAACATCTCACTTGTCCAAACTCCGAATAGCCCATGAGAGCTGAAGCCTAAAGCTAGGATGAATAGGCCACCAACTGCAACGATAGGACTGAACAAGATGAAGGTTGCGATAGCAAAGATCATAGTACCAATTAATCCGAAGAATGTAGGTACCATGAAGCCTTTTCGTCTTCCTATCTTGTCACCAATAAATCCAATGATTGGAAAGACGAAGAAGAGCACTGTAGCAATTACAAGGAAGATTAGTAGAGCATTTGTTTGTCCAAAGCCAAGCTCGACATTTATGAAGTACACCCCGAGGTCTACATAGGCATGATAGGCAAATTCTGCAGCCCAGAAGAGAAGGATACAGATAACAAGAAGCCGAAGATACCCTGAACGGACAAGGCTCTTTATCTGTTCAACCATAGGCACAGATTCTGCGGATTCAAGCTCGTGGTATTTCATCCATAGTTGTGATTCAGGTAAGACGAAGTAGAGTATTGCTATGAATGGTAGTGGAATTAGGGCAATCAGGAAAACTGGTCGCCACCAATTGATTCCAAAGATCGGGACTAGGATAGGTTCGAGTACTAGGGTGGTTATGAGTACACCGACAAAGCCGATGATGAACATGGCGTGAACAAATCCTCCCCAGGTCGCGCGTCGTTTGGGAGAATAGACTTCGCCGAGTAAAGCAAAGGCAATACCCCATGAAACGCCTAAACCAGAAAGGATTCGAAGCGTTGCGAAAATCAAGAAGTTTGGTGCAAAGGCAGAGAGACCGGTGAGGATGGCATCCCAAGCAATTGTGAGTAGTAAGATGTTTTTCCGGCCCATTTTATCTGCTAAGCGTCCAAACAGGATGGCACCAGGTACAGTCGCAATGAATTGAGCTGACATGACGAACCCCATCCAAGAGATGGGAACGCCGTATGCCGCTTGTATGGGTTCAGCAAGTGCTGTGATGAGGGTGAGTCCGATGGCATCATGAGCCCATCCGAGAGCACAGGCAAAGAAGACAATAATTTTCTCTGTGCGCGTAAAGGGTTTTATCTCCATGAGGAGACCTCCGTATAATAGGGAGAGAGTAGATTGGGAGTTTCCTTGTGTATGTACGATTTCTCATAAAAGGTTAACAGCTATTAATCCGTTTACAACCAGTTTGGACCACCTCGGGTCAGAAATCTCACCATAAAGAGCGCAGTCGAACCAAGTTCACTTCTCCACGAGTGGCGAGGTGACAGCCTTTGAAAGGGCGGTGCCCATCGATGACGCAGGAACCGAACACCACCCGGGTGCCCCAGGTAGGTAAGTTTTGGACAACGGTTGTGATGAGCCTTCTGAATAGGATCAAGTAATTTCGTTACTGTTTGGTTTAAATGAAAAAGGGTGAGATTGATCTTCGTATACAGGAGCCTATTTTGAGAAAGAGAATTCGAGATCTTTGAATGTGTATGGATGCTTCTTGTCATCAAAATTGAGACTACGGTTCTTGATGACTTGCATGATTTGTGTAGGTTTCCTGTTGGAAGAAGGTTCCCCAGTGAATTGTATTATACAATCACAAATACGTTCTACGCTCTCCACAAAGGCACGTGAATGCATTTCAGGATAAAACGAGGCAACAACCGTAAGTTGACGATGGCGAATTAGGGGAAGAAGGCTTAGCCAAAACCGCCACGCTACACGGTCAGATTCCATTGCATGTAGAAGAACACTTAGAGAATCGATAAACATGAGGGGATGCTCAAAGCGTCGGACGGTTGTGCGCCATTCTTCATAGAATTTGGCAGCATACCGTACATTAGAGCAGCGGATGATTCCTTTTTCATTATCATTTGGTGTTTTCACCGGTTCTCCGTAAGTCATCGAGGAAAGGGCGTCCATAAAAACGAATTGATCAGGCTTGGCTTTAGATAAGATTTGGTGGATCCCCGGCAAGCCTTGGAACTCCTTGACCGTGTGTTCAGATAAAAGGAGAATACCCCCTTCTCCACGCTCGATTCCCGAGGAAAGGAAATCCATACCAATGAATCCCGTCATACCACTGGATTCACCATGAAGTTCCTCAAGTAAGCAAGTTGTTCCCCGTCGTAATCCGCCACCTAAGAAGGTGTCAAGAGCAGCGAACCCAATGGAGATGACATTTTCTGGGTTGGGCATCATCCGTTGTCCACCTCTAAAAGTTACCCCAACCCAATATTGGTTACCCAGTTAATAACGATTTTTCAATTCCTTATTTTTTCTTTGAGTTAATTGAAAAATGACTCTTGACAGAATATCGGTTTTAGTAAATGGTTTGTGCGATGTCTTCAATAAAATCAGAGCGATGTTCGATGAGTAGTTGAGGATCATCTACAAAGATAGTGATTGCGTAGGTAAATGCGATGTGACTGATGGAGACGAGAGAAAAGACCGGTTCGAAGCCAAATTGATCTTTCCAACGTTTACAAACTCCAGAAAGCAGTTCTTCATATTTTTCTTCTTGGACTTTCACCGGAAACTTCAGTTCTAGGGGATATTGGATAAGATCAGATGGATCCATGACATTGCTAATGCTTTTCCAAATTCTTGAAGGTATTGATGGCCTTTCGGATAACTCTGCATCAGATGGTTGCTTTCTTTTTCGTTTGCGGTCAAATTTGAAGTTTGTAATAGGGGAGTTCATGACTGAGTTATTTGGGATTAATGTTACTGAGCCATTGATTTGTCGAAGTTTTGTGTAGTTCATTGTTACTTCCAGAACAATACCTTCATTTGAACCGATGCGGACGTAATCACCTACATCGAAAGGATCTGCAAAGAGGACATAAATACCGGCAATGAAATTTCGCATGGCGGCACTGATGGCAATACCCATTGCGAGACCAATGATAACGGATGCATCACCTACAATCAGGACAACCCAAGCCCAAGCTAAAGGAAGGAAGGCAGTGAGAACAACAATTCCTATCCAAATGAAAATCAATCGTATTGCAAGAATAAGGCCGTTGATAGCATCAGCCGGGATTCCTCCGCGGGTTACTCGTTTCCGGAGGAAGCTGATAATCATTGATGCAATGAGTGCAAGGATAACCCAAACGAGGACTAACTCAATAATGGGGACTATGTAAGGCGCCCAGAAGAGTAGCCACTGAAGAAAGCCTTCGAGAAGTGTAGTAAGAGGATCGATTGGCTGCATCATAGGATTCACGTTTCTCATATATTAGGGAGTTTGAGTTTTGATATACCTGTCTTGAGGAGAGCAACGAGGTGACCTAAGTCGTCTAGATGGCAAATTTCTACGGTTGAATGCAGATATCGAACAGCAACTGAAAGAGCCATCATATAAGCCCCCGTACCAGCTCGTTGAATAGCTGCACCATCAGTTCCCCCTCCAGTAGCTCCCACTTGTAATGGAATTGAAGCTTTTTCAGCAATAGCCTCAAACTGTCTACGAAGCTCAGAAGAAGCTATGGCCCGATTATCATGTAATCGGAGAACGGGTCCGTTACCGAGTTTGACCGGAGCGAGATGATAAGGAACATCCGGTGCATCTCCGGTGGCATAAGAATCGATGGCTAGCACAATATCGGGGGTGAAGCGGTTGCCAATAACAGTAGCCCCGTGTAACCCGATTTCTTCTTGGACACTCCATACGAAGGTAATTTTGCGGTCAATGGCTTTCTTTGCGAAGGCTTTAGCTAGCTGGATGAGAATTGCACAGCCGAACCGGTCATCGATTGCCCTCCCACACAGGTATTTCCCCTGAAGAACGAAGGAATCCTTTTGAAAGGTAATTGGGTCTAGAAGTCGAACGCCTAGGGCTTCAGTTTCTTCGCGGCTACGTGTGCAAAGATCAATTTGGAGTTCCTGCCAAGGAACAACTTGTTTCATCTGAGCACGATCAATCATCAGGTGTGGAGGCACCATCCCAATTATTCCACGGACCGGTCCAGAGTGTGTATGAACAATAACGGGTCGACTGGGAAGAAGCCGATCATCAATTCCTCCAATTTTTCGGAATCGTAAACAGCCATTGTCTTCAATGTGTGTAACGACAAAGCCAAGTTCGTCCATATGGGCAATCAGAAGGATATGTGGAGACCCTTTTCCAACGCTAGCAAAGAGATTGCCCAATGAATCCGATTCTAAGGAAAGTAGGTCACCGATGCTTTCTCGGATTGCGTCACGAATTGGAGCTTCATAACCAGATACTCCAGTAGAGGCAAGTAACCAGTGCATTAATTCAAGCACAATTAACCTCTCCAAAGGAGGAGTTAGATAGAATTCGCTTCAGGGATATTTCAGCCTTTGGCTCGTTGTGAACTTCATTTAGATTTCATTCTGAGATTGTCGTAAGCGTAAGGAAACCACCACCAAAAGTACTATTGCACACAGAATTCCGACAAAAAGTACTATTGGGCCAAGGAAGACATTCGAATCCATCAGAGGAAGGAAGCCTTCCCATTGGTATCTGTCAATTGAAAGTTGGATAGTGCGGTTTTCTTCTGGAGCATACTCATTGACGAAAACAAAATACCATTCACCGGATTGAGGAACCAGAAATTCACCGCTAAAATCGGTCACGGGGGCTTGATAACTGTAAATTGAATAACAGAGATATGGATAACTCTCTTCAGTGGTAATTTCAAAACCCACATAATTTTCCTTATCAGAAATCCAAAATTCGATGACATCAGAGGCATTGAAAATAAAGAGAAGACGATCCCCCGCAGTAAGGTTGAAATGAATTTCCCAGTGATGGGGATAGGGAGTCGAATAGGCCACAAAGAGGTGGGTGTCATCATATAGAGTTTCAGTATATTGCCAATCCGCAGACACAACTGAGAATCCAAGAAGTGCGAGCACTAAAAATCCCATAATTAGAGGTTTGCGAGGCATAACAAATACGCTTTTTTTGGTATATTAGGTCTTGTTTATTTACTAAATCGTCAAAAGAATATCAAATAAAAGGACCGATACTTGGGTTTACACTAGTGTACTCCTCTGAAGTGTCCTTTATTACTAGAATGGATAATGAGGGATTTAATGCAGGAGCCAGAGAAACGTCGCACGGACAAAATTGGGCTTCCACCAGGAACTATTGTGTATGTTGGCGATGAGGCGGTCGAAGCCACAGTTATTTCATACACTCTATTCGATGAAAGAACTGTCAAAGAAGAAGTCATTAAGACCGTGGGTGAGCTACCAAAGTTACCCAGCGGAAATGGTGTATTATGGGTTCAAGTAAGTGGTTTAGCTAATATTAATTTGATACAACAATTAGGTGAGAAGTTCCACTTACATCCCCTTGTCTTGGAAGACATTTTTGCAACGGACCAGCGCCCCAAAGTCGAAAACTATGATGGTCACGAATACATTGTCTTTAAAGCGATTCTTAGGAAAGTATCACGAAAGACACCAAATCAAGAACAAATTAGTCTAGTGTTAGGTTCAAATTACGTTCTTTCCTTTCAGGAACGCCAGTCGCTAATCTTCAATTCAGTTCAGGAATGGATACAGGACAACGGGGGCAACATTCGAACCCGGGGCCCCTATTATCTCTTGTATTCGTTGATGGACTCGATCGTTGACCAGTATTTCCTCTTCTTAGAAGCTTTTAGCGAAGAGTTAGAGGATTTAGAACAAGAATTAGTTTCTGACCCAACACAAAACACACTTCAATCAATCTATGACTTAAAACGGACCATGATCATGATGCGTAAAGCCATCTGGCCGCTACGTGAGGTTGTGAGTCGATTAGAGCGTGCTGAAACCCCTGAGATCAGAGAACAGTCTGGGCGGTTTTTGCGAGATATTTATGATCATGTGATTCGGGTGTTAGAAACAGTGGAAACCTATCGTGAAGTGCTTTCTGGGATGCTTGATATCTACTTGTCCAGTATGAGCTATCGCATGAACGAAGTGATTAAAGTTCTAACCATTGTTTCAACAATATTTATCCCCTTAACGTTAATTGTGGGAATATATGGGATGAACTTTCCAACCATGCCCGAATACCACTTTCCTTTCAGCTATCCTATTCTTATACTTGTGATGCTGGGAATCGGTTTGGGGCTAATTGTCTATTTCCGGAAAAAGCGATGGCTCTAAAAGTAAGTTCATTCTGTCAGACGAGGTAGCTGTTTGAGTAAGAGTCTGAATTTAAAGGGTTTAGAGTCTCCATGACTGACATCAAATATAAAAGCGCAACACGTTACCAGCTAGCTGCATTACGCCGCTATCCAGGCACTACAATTGTAGCTACGGCACTTGCGCTTTTTGCCTCATACCTTCTTACCCTTCCTGCTATTGTCATCGGGAATGCTATTGGCATCCTTGAAACTGAAGGATTTTCTGCCGCGTTCGTCATGCAGGTCTGGTCAATCCTTGGAATTGCTTTGGCTTTGTTTCTTACAATTCTCCTTGTAGGTTACGCTTTCGCCGTGATTACCCTTCGATGGGAACGCGATGCCCGCCAAGAATTTTTTGAACTAGTACAGGAAAACAGTATGACGTTTCATGACCAAGTGGATAGTAAGCAACTACTCGCTGTAGCAATGCAGGATGTCCGATGGGTTCGCTTCTCCCTGAATCCTGCACTTCGAAATATCATTTCAGCAATAGGTACGTTAATTATTGCTTCGATTTTCTTGGGTTTAATGGATGTGTGGTTAGGAGTCATCGTCGTATTTGGTACCCCCCTCTACCTTTATTTCGCATATCGGTATGCAGTGAAAATCGAACCCGTCCGCCGGAATCGATCCGAACAGAACGAAACGATTACGGCTATCAGTCAAGAGGTATTTCGGGGAATTGAAGTTGTTCGTGCATTTGGATCAGAAACAAGGGAACAAGAAAAGTTCAGTGAAGCCGCGGGAGTTTATGAGACACTCACCGCTCGAGAAGGCAAACTCGGGGCGTTCTATTTACCAACCATTATTCTCATCTCAATTACTACCCTTGCCTTTGTTTATGGAGCAAGCTTGGTCTTGAATGGAACTTGGACCGTTGGAATGCTTGTGACCGCACTGGGATTGTTTGCAGCAATTGAAAGTTTTAGTTTCATGCTTCCACGTTTTCTATTGGTCATCCGTGGAGGATATGTCAATGCCCAACGAATCATTGATGTATTGAACTGGAAAGACCCACTGCAAGAGCCTGAGGAGGGGGTAACGGAAATCGATTGGACTGGAGACATTGTGTTTGATAATGTCAGTTTCAAATATACCAATGAAAACAGTTCGAATAATCCATACGCAATCAAACACATCAATCTCACCATTCCTAGTGGTTCGCGAGTAGCCCTCATTGGAGGCCCAGGAGGCGGGAAAAGCACTATACTGAAACTTCTTTTACGTCTTTACGATCCTACAGAAGGAAGAATTCTCATCGGAGGAGTTGACCTCCACAAGGTTCTTACTCGCAATGTCCGCGCAGCAGTGGGACTCGTTGAACAAGACATTTTCCTATTTCGCATGAGTGTCCGCGACAATATTGGTTTTGGATGCGTCGACGCCTCCGAAGAAGAAATCATTGATGCGGCCAAAAAAGCTCAAGCCCATGATTTCATTATGGAATTATCTCAAGGTTATGATACGATAATTGGCGAGCGGGGAATGACACTCAGTGGGGGGCAACGCCAGCGTCTCGCTATCGCTAGGACCTTAGTCCAAAATCCTAAAATTCTCTTGCTAGACGATTCCGTGAGCGCCATTGATGCTCAAACTGAATATTCTTTACGAAAAGCCCTTGATGAAGTCATGAAAAATCGGACCAGCATCACGGTCACCCAGCGGCTACGAACCCTTCTCGAATCAGATTTCATTGTGATTGTTGATAAAGGAAGAATTGTAGCCACAGGCACTCATGACGAGTTAATTCAGACATCCGAGCATTATCAGCGCATCTTTGAACGACTTCCCGGCGCATTGCCATATGTCCTGAAGCATTCGAACAAGGAGGAGAGCAATTAATGGCGATACGTCGTGGTCCAACTGCATTAGCCGGGGAACGGTA
>JABXGX010000114.1 GCA_016550405.1 archaeon
CAGTTGAGGTAATGACTATGATAATGGCATTCATGACTTATCGAAGAGCGTCAGGTCAGGTGTGGGGTGCATGGACTTCTAGGTGGGTCTTGGGATTCTTCCTTGGGTTAGCTCTTCTATGGATGCCCCAGATTTATGTGGGTCCCTTCCCACCTCCTCCTTTACCTGTTACAAGATTGCTTGGAGCTTACTTTGAGACCTTCTTGAGCTTGGTATCACTGGCGTGGCTCTTTTCTGATAGAAAAGAATACGTTGAATAACCCAACGAATTAGTCAAGCAGACCTAGAGATGGGTATGCAGCCACACAACTCCTTCAAGGTTCAGGATTCGATTGGCTAATCCTGAGCCTCGTCGCTGTTATCCTTGGCATCGCGGACTATGCGGTCTTCCGGTTGTCTCTTAACCTTTTCAGTCGTGACCGGCTTATCAGTCGTCTCTAACTGAGAACGGCGCCGTTTGTGGCGGATTTAATTGTAACCGATCTTGATACCTGAGAGGTGACATAATCGTTCAAAAATTGAACTTCGGAATGGTAATGTGGTTGAAACCTTTTTATTCTTGGTTTTCATGCATGAGTGTGGAGTTGTGGTATCGGTAAGAATTTTGGATTATTTGAAATGGGTGACTTGATCATGAACCCAACCAGAAAAAAGATTGTTGTGGTCGCTTTTTCCTTCCTTTTGTTGTCTTCTCTTGGTGGCTTTCTGGTCATTAAACACATATTGGATAATATGATTATTCTTCAAGAATCTGAGGGAGGGTGGGTCGGAAATCCCGAAGATTTTGGATTTGATGTGGCAAAGCTTCAATGGGTGTATGATTGGGCTAACAAGCGTGATTACATGCGAAGTGTGTTGATAGTTAGACATGGGGTTCTGGTTGCTGAATGGTATTTTAATGACGGGGCGAGAGATAAAGCGTTTCACATTCATTCTTCTTCGAAGAGTGTGTTGTCGGCAATATTCGGCATTGCCCATGAGATGGGATACATTCCGGATCTAGATAAGAAGATGATGGATTATTTTCCTGAATATGAGTATCTCAATCTTGATCCTTGGAAGTATAATATCACTATTCGCCACCTTTTACAAATGAAAGGAGGGCTGGAATTTGATGATTCGGGTGCTTCTTGGCTTGAGTATGCTGGCAGTTCTGATTGGGTTAGATATGCCTTAGAATTACCGAAGAGTCATGAACCTGGTGAAGACTGGGATTACAGTACTCCCCAAACGAATCTCCTTTCTGTGATTTTAACCAAGGCAACAGGGATGAGCACAAAACAATTTGCAGACTTGTACTTATTTGGTCCTTTGGGAATCACGATAGCTCAGTGGTCACAGGACCCCCAAGGATACTACACTGGTGGGCATGAAATGTATTTCACTCCACGAGATATGGCTAAATTCGGTTTGCTTTATTTAAACAATGGCACTTTAAATGGAGAAGAAATTGTATCCACGGAGTGGGTGCTGGAATCCATCCAGAATTACGAGTATGGAAACAGAATTGAAAGTATTTTTAGGTATATTGAAACTAGCAGTGCGGGTTATGGATACCAATGGTGGACAGCGACATTCTCTGACCACTTTTGTTATATGGCTAGAGGGTGTTGTGGACAAGTCATCTACTGTATTCCCTCTCTTGATTTGGTTGTAGTTACGACCGCCAAGG
>JABXGX010000115.1 GCA_016550405.1 archaeon
ATTTTGTCACCATATTTCGGGTAGAGTTTGAAGATATCATAGTCAGGATTAACAGTTGTTGGGTCAATTGGGTTGAGCGCGTCTATACCACAGTTGATTATATCGTCGAAAATTGTGATTAGATCCCCATCAGAATGCAGGAGAATTTTGCAATCGTGTTTGTGAGCTGCCGCACATATTTTTCGAAGCCACGGGAACACGTAGGTTCGATAATTCTGGGGGCTCATGAATAATCCGTTCTTATATCCATAATCATCCCAAATTAGAATCATTTGGGCATCATTTTCCGCCAAAATCTTCGTGATTTCGAGTGCAAGTTTTCCTTGGTCATCAAACACCTTCTTAGCTTGCTTTGGGCGAGCAAGAATTCGAGAAAAAACTTCAAGGCCGAACGGTTCCCAGCCTACCTCCATCATTCCGGCAATAGCAGGAACGGAAAAAATCTCGTTTTCCATCTGTATTTGCACATCTTTTCCTGCAAGAAACGCAGCCATACGAATTGGGTCTTCGGGGTCAGGGCGTTCCCAATTCTCATAGTCTTCAAAATTTTTGAAATGCCCACCACGATATCCAAGAATTAGGGTGCCATCTTCTTTCGCCGGCTCCAGCATCATGATGCGACCATATTCGTCAATCATTCCGCCTTCGATAACTAGGCGGGGCATTTGAGTGATGAGGCTCAATCCTATGTCAATCTTGACTTTCCGAAGGAATTTGTAGGCGTCTGAATAGCCTTTTGTTTGAAACTCGCGATTGCTGAGAAAATACCTCGCCGTTTCCATTGGGTTTGGGAGTTTTTGAATCGCCGCTAAACCTTCCGCAGCTCCGCTCCCTGTGTCAAAGCCATAGTGTTTTCGAATCGTGTCATTAGTGAAGGCACTTTCAAAGGCGGGTACACGGTCTGGTTCTTCATGATTAATTGCTTTAAGAACACGTGTTACAGCATCCATGGGAGTTATCCCTCGAGTAACGTTTTGATTCGTTTTACCCCCTCGACGGCATCGGCTCCGTAATCATCGGCACCCATTTCCTTTGCCAGTTCCATTGTGAGGGGTGCACCGCCCACAATCATTTTCACCCTATCTCGAAGCCCTGCATCCTTTAACGCTTGATCGACCACAGCAATTTCTTTAACAGTGGTCGTCAGGAGGGCACTCAAAGCAAGAACTTTAGCGCCAGACTCTCGAACGGTTTGGACAATTTGGTCTTCGGAGCAGTCCATCCCCAAATCGATAATTTCGTAGCCTGTTGACAAGAGCATGGTTTTGAGGATGTTTTTTCCGATGTCGTGATTGTCACCTTTGACTGTAGCAACAATTACTGTTTCTTCGCCACCCGTCTGTTCCGACTTTAGATGAGGTGTTAAGACAGCGACGGCTTCTTTCATGGTTTCAGCCGCGAGGACCAGTTCAACCAGGAAAATCCCTTTGGTTTCATACAGGTGCCCAATTTCATCTAATCCTTTCGTGAGGGCTCCCAAAATGTCATTTGGGCTAGTTCCCGTGTCAAGTTCGGATTGAACGGCTCCAGCGATATTGTCAACATCCAAATCAACCAGCCTTTTTGTGATATCGTCGAGCGCCAATTCTACATATCTCCTTGCAAAAAGGTTGTTTTAGCGCATAGTATATCTCAATGTATAAGAGATTATCAGTTCTAGATATTTTTCTTCAAGGAGTGTTACGGTTGTCTCGAAACAAAAACCCCTTTGGTTCTGGATATTTTGGCACATGGATTGAAGATGAATTCGGACTACCAGCATACCACTATACGTGTGATCAACTCACGGACCCCAAGGCAATAACCCTCATGAGCGAGACTTGGCGGTCAAACACGGATCACATGCACCAAGTGGGAAATGATCGCTTCGTTGGCGTGGCTTCCAATTATGGTTACATCCAAATCCGACAGGATG
>JABXGX010000017.1 GCA_016550405.1 archaeon
GATTCTGTTATTACCCAGATAATATTGGATCGAATGGAGGAAATGTTAGCTTATAATGGTGGAATCGCAAAAACTGCTTTACTACTTAAAACCTAATAGCTTTCAAAGCTTCTCCAAAACTAAGCATTTTGTTATTTTTTTTCTCGTCTCAAAGGAAGGCTTAAAAGTTGCACAAGCCTAGTGACCGAAGCCCGATGGCTTTGAAACGAAGCAGTCAGATGCGTGAGGCTATACCAAATGACTGAAAGACAAGCTACATCATTGAAGCCCACCTACCAAACAGTTACCACCGTGACAGGCCCCCTTCTTATTCTCGATCGGATTACTGACGTCGCATACAATGAACTCGTCGAAGTCACAGCCCCTGATGGCTCTATTCGCCGAGGAACTGTATTAGAGGCAATGCGTGGACGCGCAATTGTACAAGTGTTTGAAGGAACCCGAGGTCTTGACACAAAATCTACTCGGGTCCGTCTAACCGGTGAAACAATGAAGACTCCTGTGACCATTGACCTCTTAGGACGTGTTCTCAATGGATCAGGAACCCCAATTGACCGAGGACCACCGATTGTTCCTGATGAAGAACTGGATCTTAATGGCGCCCCAATGAATCCTGATGCTCGTCAATATCCTCGTGAATTTATCCAAACTGGACTAAGCGTGATTGATGGTCTCAATACACTTGTCAGGGGACAGAAGCTCCCCATTTTTAGTGGTTCAGGACTTCCTCACGACCGTGTAGCCGCACAAATTACTCGCCAGGCTAAGATTCCTGGAAAAGAAGAACAATTCGCAGTAATTCTGTGTGCAATCGGAATCACAGCAGAAACCGCCCAATTCTACATGAAAAACCTAGAAGAAACTGGAGCATTAGCGACAAGTGTCCTCGTATTAAACCTCGCTGATGACCCGCCCATCGAGCGAATCATCACCCCACGAACAGCCCTCACCATTGCCGAATATCTAGCCTTTGAACAGAACATGCACGTTCTTGTTATTCTAACTGATATGCTCAACTATGCCAATGCTCTCCGTGAAATTTCTGCAGCCCGAGAAGAAGTGCCTGGACGACGTGGATACCCAGGATACCTCTATACAGACCTTTCATCAATCTACGAACGCGCGGGACGCATTATCGGACGAAATGGTACCATCACTCAAATGCCCATCCTTACTATGCCTGGTGACGATATCACCCACCCTGTTGCGGATTTGACGGGCTACATTACTGAAGGACAGCTCATTACTAGCCGATCCTTGCACAACAAAGGAATTTATCCACCGATTGATCCTGCGCCAAGTCTGAGTCGACTTATGAAAGAAGGAATCGGAGAAGGGCATACTCGAGCAGATCACAACGAAGTCCAAGCGCAGCTTTATTACGCAGCCAGTGAGGGGTCTGATCTCCGAGATCTTGTAGCAGTCGTTGGCGAAGGTGCTCTTTCCGATCGAGATCGAGTCTATCTGAGCTTCATCGAAACCTTTGAACAACAGTTTCTCAACCAAGGCGAATTTGAAGAACGCACCATCGAAGAGACCCTCGACTTGGGCTGGGAAATGCTTTCACGATTCCCCGAACGTGAACTCAAACGTATTGACCCTGAAACCATTGAACAGGCAAAAACCAAGCAACAGTATCGATATACCCCCCCAGCAAGTGACGCTAATTAATTCTGATTCGTAAGCGAAGAATGGGAAATCATTTTATGGAGCATTAGCCCATTTTGAAAGTGCTGTGAGCGGCCGTGGTCAAGTGGTTAAGACTTAGGCCTCCCATAGAAGGAATTAGCCTCCCTCTGGAGACCGCCTATAGCCCGGGTTCAAAAATCCAACCCTAATTTTGAGTTGGATGGAAAGTCCCGGCGGCCGCACCATTCTCTTTTTCCGAATGCATAAAAGGTACTGGTACTAAGATGTATGAAGGAGAATGGCAGTGACGACCTGACCCTTTAGACCTAATCATAATTTAGGAGTGACAAGGATCTTGAGTGCTGAGCCGTTCTCCACCCATTCCATTATTCTTCTGAAGAGATTTGAGTGCTGTATTGATTGAAGATAGCCATATACATACATTCCTTTGAGGAAATCGTCATCGCCTCTGGTTGAATTATTTTTTTCGTAAATTGCACTGGCGCATCACGCACAATGACAATTGGCACCTGTTCATCAGCTTCACCGAACAGCAGCTGAGCTGCTGATGCTAGATTGTCAGCCACGGCGGAACGAGTAATACGCAAAGGTCGACCAAAGAGATCTGGATGCCCTCGAAAATCTTTGATGGGTTCGATTCCAGCTACTGCTACTGCCAGTCCTACTGTCCCTAAGCGAAGAGGTTGGGTGCGACTATCTGCGATGATAATTCCCAATTCCAATCCTGTTTTTTGCTCCAATTCCGTTTTCATTTTCCAGGCAGTTTCTGTCGGGTTAGAGGGTAGTAAGACAACATGTCCCTCAGGTGCATTGGAGCGATCGATGCCCGCATTCGCCATGAGAGTATTATCTTTGATAGTGAGGAGAACATGCGGAACTCCTCCAAGCACCTCATCAGCCTCCTCAAGAATAAGTTGAGCTAAGGGGGCCTCAATTTCGTATCGATCAGCTAACAACTGGGCTCGGTTTGAGACTTTAACATCCACTAGTGTTCGTATTCGGTTTTGTGCAGTTGCTACAACGGTCTCAGCGATGACTAAAATATCATTTGCCATCAAGGTGATTTTCTGATCTGATAATGTTGAGATGATCTGATTAACCAGATTATCGCCTGGTTGAATCACTGGTGTTGAGATTCCGATTAGTTGCATTTTATTCACACTCATGGGGAGCTTGAAGTGCGGCGACCATCCTAATACAATCTCTACTTGGTTGAACATCATGGGTACGGAGGAGGTGAACGCCGTTAAGAAGAGCCGCCGTGGAGGCAGCTAGACTACCATAAAGACGGTCTTCAGGATATTTGTATCCTAATATTTGGCCAATCACATTTTTCCGAGATATTCCAAGTAAAATGGGTTGCTTAAGAACGCGAAATGCCTTGATATTTTGGAGAATCTTGAGATCACATTCTACAGGTTTTCCAAAACCTATGCCTGGATCAACAACAAGCTGATCCTTTGGAATACCATTGTTTTGAGCAATAGCGAGGCTTTCGTGCAAATTAGAAATGATGTCTGAAATCGTGGTTTGATCACCAGGTTGTGATTCACAAGCCATTACGATACAGCTGGCTCCAGCGTCTTTGACTGTAGCGACCATGGATACATCAGCTCTCAACCCGGATACATCATTAACAATTGAAGCCCCTTTTGATAAAGCAAGTTTTGCTACAGAAGCATGTTGAGTGTCAATGGACACGGGCACATCCCAGTTTTGAGTGATTTGAGTGATGACTGGTTTTATCCGATTGATTTCCTCAGATACCGAGACAGGAGATGTGCTTGGTGCAGTGGACGCTCCACCGATATCTATAATATCTGCTCCGTCGTCAATCATTTTGGATGCTACTGAAAAGGCTTGCTGTGGGGATGAAGCATATGAGGAGCTGTAAAATGACTGAGGGTCGAGATTGATAACGCCCATGATTGCCACGGGATAGTTATCGCCTACATGGACACTACCAAGTCGTGCTTGAAGAGGAGCCATATGTGTCACCGAAAGCTTAATTCAACGTGCCCAGATAAGAAATCGACCGTTTCATGAGGTATTTTCAATGTCAGAGCCCAAATTGCACAAGACCCACTTACATGATTGGCACGTGGCGAAGGGTGCTAAAATGGCTGCCTTCGCTGGGTTTCATATGCCTTTATGGTATGACGCGGCGGTCCCAGAGCATCTTGCCACTAGGAACGCAGCTGGTCTCTTTGATGTAACCCATATGGGCAGAGCGATGATTACTGGTCCAGAAGCCACGAAATATCTAGAAAACTTATTACCCACTCGTATTCAACGGCTGGATCATAGAGCCGGAACCTACAGCGTCTTCTGTACAGATGAAGGAGGAATAGTCGATGATCTTTTCATATTTCGACTAGCTGATGAACACTATTACATGGTGGTAAATAGCGCAAACCGCAAGAAAGACTTTGCATGGATGGAGAAACATAGCTCTGGCTATGATGTCAAAATTGAGGATATTTCTGATAAAACCCCTATGTTTGCCTTTCAAGGACCATTAGCAGTAAAAATCTTACAGAAACTCTCTTCAAAGGAGATTGCATCGGTTCCTCGTTTCAATGCAATTGAAATAGACCTCGATGGTTTTCCGGTTATCGCGACTCGCAGTGGCTACACAGGAGAAGATGGCTTTGAAATTGCACAACTCAACATCAGTGAAAAAGAGAAGGCAGTACAACTTTGGGAAACTATCTTGAAGGCGGGGAAAAAGGATGGAGCAGTTCCAGTGGGATTAGCAGCACGTGATACTCTTCGCTTAGAAGCGGGAATGGTTCTGTATGGTAACGATATTAACGAAAATACAACACCATACCAAGCACGTATCGGCTTCGTAGTGCACCTTAAAAAAGAACAATTCATTGGTAAAGCTGCCTTGGTTACCGAAAAGCGAAATCGTCCTCAACAATTACGAGTGGGATTGATCTTGATGGACAAGGGAATCCCTCGAACCGGTAATTCAATTATTGTAAAAGATCAAGTAGTTGGTGAAATTACGAGTGGCTCCATTTCACCTTTGATTCGAAAAGGCATTGCGTTAGGATACGTTCAACGACCATACCGAAAGTCGGATACCCTCGTTCACGTTAAAATAGGGAATAAATTACGGTGGGCCGAAGTGATTCACCCGAAAAATCTGCTTGGGCGAATCAAACATCTAGCTAATGAATAGTTGAAATATGGTTTTGGTTAGCGAGAAGCCCAGTCATTTTCTACTTCAAGGACAAAATTAACTAGCCGTTGAGCAACTGGATGCTTTGGATTTAAGTGCAGAATTCGACGTCGACGGAAAAATCGAATATCAGAGACAATTCCAGCTTTGATGAGTGGAAGAAGACA
>JABXGX010000116.1 GCA_016550405.1 archaeon
GGTAGTTGGTATTTTCGATTCTAATCGTCCAGGAATTGGCTCCCAATATTCTGGAGCTGTATTCAAGTTGGAGCATCTGCAGGATTGGATTAGTTTACAGGACTTCAAACGGGAAACAGACCTAATAAGCGCTTTTTTGGTGACCTACAAAGCAGACCATTTCATCCTAGAAATAGACGAAGATTATTTGAGAACAAAAGTAGAATCACTAGAAGATGCAATTCCCGAAGAGGTTGACCCTCAAACAGGTGAAGCACAAAAAATCTATCAGGTCACTTCGGCTCGGTTAGATTTCTTTGGTTTCGCAGAATTCTTCATCACATTACTTAGCACAATCTTGACCTCTTTGGGTTTCCTTATCACGTTAACTGGTGTTTTACTCATCACTAACATTCAGCTTATGAGTGTAGAAGACCGAGAATTTCAAACAGGGGTTCTACGAGCCGTAGGTGCCAATCGCAGGGGAATTTTCCAATCAATAATGATTGAAAACTTATTCCAAGGAATAATCGGAGGAATTCTAGGATTTGTCGGAGGATTAGCTTTTGGTCAAGCTGTAGCCATGTATCTTGTGGGATTATTTGGAACTGGCGAACTAAGTGTTCAACCAGTTGTTTCTCAAGAAGCAGTTATTTTATCCGTCATTGTAGGTGTGGTCCTAAGCATAATAACTGGAATTCTTCCAGCTCTAAGGGCTTCTCGAGTTAACGTTGTAGAGGCTCTTCGTGGAATAAAAGTGAAATTCAAAGCAAAATCCAGTCGGAACCTAGCAGCCCTTGGTGTTCTATTGATTGTTGCGGGCATCATTCTTCTTCTGACCAACGGAGTATTTGATGAAACACATCAAGTCTTTTGGGTTAGTGAAGGATGGGACACCCTAGAAGAATGGAGAACTCTCATGATGGGATTCGGATTATTCACGGGAGGTGTAGGTCTTGTTCTCTCGCGGTTCATGGACAGGGTTAAAGCTTTCAATATAACAGCTGTCACCCTCTGGGCTATTCCCTCAATCCTGTTTGTTGTAGCTATGGGTAACTGGGTAACAGACATTACCGGATTATCCATTGAAATCCTGATTCTGGGAATTATTGAGATAATAATTGGTTCTATAATGTTCGTTGCCCTCAATCTACCCATTGTGATGCGAGGTTTAAGGAGCATCCTGATAAACATTCGGGGTGTAAAGGGTGTTGGTCAGATATCACCATCATTAATATCCTCGCATATCACTCGTTCCACTCTAACCTTTGCCATTTTTGCGGTCATATTAACTCTTAATGTTGTTGTGGCTGCGTTAATCCCTACAAGCTTAGGAACTGCAACTCAGATTGAAGAAGACTCTAGAGGCGTAGATTTTGCAGTCTTCTTGAGTAAGCCTGAAGCAATCATCCCCGGCACATCTTATTCAGATGAGCTTTACAAGATTGATAGCCGCATAACAGATGTAATTGGTTTCAAAACTTTTCAACCCGGTCAAGATTTTTCAAAGTTCATAGCCTTGGAAAACCCCCTTTCGTCTGAGTTTGACTCTAGAACGGATTTGCTTCCAATCGGAACAGGAGAGTTTAAGTCAGAAGCCATCCGAGGTAATGCTTCAGACTATTCAGATCCCAACTGGCGTTATGCCTTTTATCTAAACGGCTTTCCCGATGGTGTTCGTGAATCTGTTACTTCAGACCTCTCCGATACTGAAATGCTAGACCTATCGAAAAAAGCTTGGGATCAATTTTTCGAC
>JABXGX010000117.1 GCA_016550405.1 archaeon
CTGGTTAAGATAGAATATAGTGTTCAACTATTCAAAGCTTATGTTCAAATTGTACACATATGTACATCAAACAACAATCATACATTTAATGTGGGGATGAAAGGAATTGAATGGATTGAGGTCTCATGCCGACTTCGACAGGTATTCCGGTGTTAGATGAGATTCTTGGTGAAGGATTAATTCTCGGTGAAAACGTAGTCTGGGAGTATGAAACAGGAACTTTTGTAAACGAATTTCTTCAGAACTTCATGAGGAAGGGGATAAATGAAGAGAAGCAAGTTATTTACTTAGATTTCATTTATCCACCACAGGCTTTGCTATTATTTCTTAAACCCTTAATTAGTTCTCTTCCTTCGGGTTGGGAAGATCATTTCTTAGTGTTAGATTGTTTCTCCGAATCTGGAGGTCGTGGGGAACTTGTATTCACGGATTTTTATGATAAAGCTCCTTCTTGGATACGAAAGGTCCCTATGTCCCGAGAGATTGAACGGTTCCACCACTTTTTTGGTCGTATCGAAAGGGAGTTTATTGGGGATGGAACCCGCCTTGTAATTAATAGCCTCACAGCAATGGAAATCCTTTGGGGGCAAGAGAATGCTCGGAGCCTTTTTGGCCATATCTGTCCAGCATTGTATGCATACAAAACCCTAGCTTACTGGACAATAAACCGAAATGCCCACAACAAAGAATTTCTTGCAGCGATCGAGCATACTACGCAAGTCGTCATTGAATTGAATCGTGAAAACAACAAACGATTTATCCAGGTTAGGAAAGCTGGTGGACGTTACAATCCCAAAACATACGACGCTTACTCCTACACGGTTGATGGGCTAACAGTTTCTATTAATGTGTGAGTAATCTTTTTTACCATCGCTTGTGTTCCGCCATTCAGTACACTCCCCATTCCAAATACAGGTGTTGACTCTATGTTCAAGGTGTTAGCGACTAGGAAAATCGCTCCTGATATTTACGAGTTTGATGTTGAAACACCAGAAATTGCGGCCAAAGCTCAACCTGGTCAATTTCTGATTCTTCGATTACATGAACAGGGTGAACGCATTCCTCTTACCCTCAAAGATTGGGAGAGTGAGAAAGGTTTGGTAACAATTGTTTTCCAGGTTGTGGGCAAATCAACGATGGAGTTAGCTAAACTGAAGCCTGGCGATTTTATTAAAGATATCCTTGGACCTTTAGGGCATGCTCCCCCAGTTGAGCGATATGGAACAGCGGTTGTTGTAGCTGGTGGTTGTGGTGCTGCTCCGGCTCTTCCACGGGCTCGTCAAATCAAAGCGGCTGGAAATTACCTCATTACAATTTTAGGAGCCCGGCAAGCGGATCTTTTGGTATGTGAGCTTGAACTCGACCAGATTAGTGATGAACTCCACATCACGACTGACGACGGTTCCAAAGGCACACACGGTTTTGTAACTACGAAACTCAAAGAGCTCCTTGAATCTAACCGACAGATTGATTATGTTTTCACCGTTGGGCCCCCAATCATGATGAAGTTTGTTGCTGCCACCACTCAACCCTTCAATATCAAAACTGAATGCAGTTTAAATCCCATCATGGTTGATGGAACCGGCATGTGTGGCGCCTGCCGTGTTGATGTAGGCGGAGAAATGAAATTCGCCTGTGTGGATGGGCCTGAATTTGATGCCCATGAAGTAGATTTCGATTTACTAATCTCCCGACTTGACACCTATAAGGAGCAAGAGACACGAGCTTTCGAGTTATATAAGCACAAGTGTTCACGCAAATAATGCATAACTTCCATTTGTTCCCAGTGTCCAATTTACATAACTTTTTGTTTTTAGATATCCTGAGTAAACTTGGGTTACTTGAATGGACTGGGTGTTCTTTGGAAAACGATTTGTTCTCCTCAATGTGATTTGTATTATCGCCGCTTGGGTTGCTACAATTGTGATTTTTCAGATATGGACTTTTGCCAATTTCTTTCTTGTCTTGGTCGGTCTAGGAATATTATTACTAGTTTTTGGAGCCTGCCTTCAGACGCCCTTTATAGAAGCCATGGCAACTGCAAAGTATGCAGTAAATCCGCAAGTGACACGCGATACAGCTCGACACTATTCCAATCGACGGAGTGAACAATCTGGAAGTGGCATCGTACTACTTGCATCTGGTGCCCTGATTCTAATTGTTGGCTTACTCGGATATTTTCTCCTTCCCTTCTTTCCAGTGATTTAATTCGTAGTCTTACTGATACTCCTCTGACGTTAAGTCTATTATTCTGAATGGGGAGTGTGTTTTTAACTAACTTAGTTATTGGTGTGTCTAAAAGGTGAACCAGTCAAATGGCTACTAAAGACGAGGTCTTACAGGTTCTTGAGGGTATCAGAGAGAAATTTGATACTCAGGATACGAAATCCAAGTTTGAAGGATTTGATCGTACGATCCAATTTCAGTTCACAGATCTTGAAATAAGTTTTCATACACGCATCCATGGGGGTGTTATGGATTCATTTTCAGAAGGGGAATTGGAGAAACCAAATCTCTTAGTGACGACTGATAGTGGAACACTTGTTGGAATCATGCAAGGAAATCTTAGTCCTCTGGATGCGTATTCAGTGGGCAAATTGAAAGCTAAAGGGAGCATGACCGACCTTCTCAAACTCCAAATCCTTATGTAACCTAACAGCCTTGATGATGCGAAGGAGTATGAGAATTTTCATCACTGCCTCATTTCATGAGGATGGACTTGATCTGCTAAGAAAGCACGGGACCATAGTTCACGAAGATTGGCGAAGCACAGGGCAAGTCCTTTGGGGAGAAGATCTCCTTGAGAAACTCAAAGCTGTAAAAGCCGATGCCGCTATTGTTGAAGCTGACGCTGTTACGGAGGAAGTCTTTGAGGGTATTTCTCTGAAGTTCATTGGGAGTGCCCGTGATAATCCCAAGGAAGTGGATCTTGAAGCTGCGACAGCCCATGGTGTCCCGGTTTTTTATGCTCCTGGGCGCAATGCTGATTCCGTAGCTGATTTGACGATTCTTCTGATTCTTGCTCAAGCACGAAAACTTATTCGCACCGATCGGCTTCTCAAATCTGGTGCGGTTTCGATTGATAGTGCTGAGGGCTTCACGGCTTTCCATGATTCATTAAAAGGTCGGGAACTGGGACGCAGTACGGTCGGAATTGTAGGGTTAGGTCAAATCGGGATTCGGGTTGCTAAACGCCTGCAGGGATTCGGTTGCCGCGTTCTCTTTACAGACCCTCATATTACTGCCACCCAAGGCAGGAAGGTGAATGCAGAAAAGGTTGAACTGAAAACTCTCATGCGGGAATCCGATTTTGTCACTCTTCATACTCGAGCAACCCCTAAGACTTTTCGAATGATAGGAAAAGAACAGCTTGCCTGGATGAAACCTTCTGCCCATTTGATTAATACAGCACGATCTGCCATAATTGATGAGGATGCTCTCTTTGAAGCCATTCAGGCGGGAATCATTGCTGGGGCGGGGCTTGATGTACATTCCCGGGAACCTGTTGGATCTGGTAACCGGTTCCTTCAATTTGATAATGTTACAGTAACTCCCCATATTGGAGGTAATACCGAGGATGTGGTGTATCGGCAATCCATGATTCTAGCCGAGGATATTGACCGGTTTTTAGGAGGAGAAACGCCCAAATACTTGGCTAACCCTGATGTTTTAAAATCAGCACGATGAGAGGCTAGTATGTCCAAGTCGCAGTTTCTGACAATTGACTTTGGCACTTCAGGAATCAAGTGCATGGTGTTTTCTCAGAAAGGAAAAGTGCTCGCTCGGCAATTTCGATCAATTCAATATGTTGATACTGAAGGTCTTTTTGGTATCGGGAAAGAATTCGATGCCCCCGCAGCTTGGCATATGATCTGCGAAATGATACCTCGGGCCCTCAAAGAGGCGCATTCTCAACCTAATGATATTGTCAGCATCGCCACAACCAGTCAAAGGCACGGTGCAGTATTTCTCGATAAGGAAGGCGAAGTAATTTATGCGGGACCAAACCTTGATGCCCGTGGAGTCTTCATGCAGGATTCCGTTATAAAAGGCTTAGAGGACTCTTGTCCACCCACAGGTTGTTGGCCTCCACTCTTGTATTCGTTGTGCCGGCTACTTTGGTTTAAACGGGAGAGGCCTGATCAGTTTGCTAGAATTTGCCATGCCTTAGCAATAAGTGATTGGCTAGTCTATCAACTTACAGGAGAAGTAACCACGGATTCCACTCAGGCTTCCAACACACAGTTAATGGATATTCGATCCTCACGATGGTCATCCGAAATCCTAGAAATGGCAGGATTATCTAGCGAGTTATTACCCGATATTACAGACTCAGGCACATCTGTTGGTAAGGTCACACCGGCTGCGAGCAAAAGCACTGGATTATCAACGAACTCACAAGTAGGCATTGGCGGGGCAGATACCCAATGTGCCCTTCTAGGTTCTGGTGCAATTGAATCAGGAGATATTGGTGTTGTTGCAGGAAACACAGGGCCAGTCCAACTAGTCACTTCTGAACCAATAATTGATTCTAATAATTGCCTTTGGACCGGACGCTTCTTTTTCCCTGATAAATGGGTCCTTGAAGCGAATTCAGGACCCAATGGGTCTGTTCTCAACTGGTTTATCCAAAACATCATTGCCCCATTAAACCCTGAGTTATCTGGACCCACAGATCACGCATTCACACTAGTCGAAACATTAGCGGCCCAAGCCCCTGTGGGTTCCAATGACACCATCGCCTTACTCGGTCCCCAAATCATGGATGCACGGGACATGACAACGGTTCGTCCATCATTCTTTCTCTTTCCTCCACCCACTTCCCCCGCCGTGACCCCGACCTCAATCAAAGAAGTTTCTCGAGCTTTATTCGAGAATATTTGTTATGCAGCTCGTACGAACATTGAGCAGATTCAAACTATGGCGAATTGCCAGATTGAAAAGTGCGTTGTTGCTGGAGGGCTTACACGAAGTGATTTCTGGCGACAAATGCTTGCTAATGTAACAGGACTTTCTATTCGAAGTGGACAGGTGGTTGAAGCCTCAAGTTTAGGTGCCGCTATTTGTGCGGCAACTGCAGCAGGAGTGTATGATTCGCTGACTACCGCGATGCATCAAATGGTGAAGATGCGACCTAACCTTGAACCTCAAGAGGATGTTCACAATCAGTACAAAACCTATTTCACCAGATGGCAAACATTGTACAACCAATCTGCAAATTTATAATGCCCCGCCCATTGTGTAAAGGGAATTGCCATGACATCAGACAAAACGAAGGATGCGAAAACTCAAGTCCTAAATACCTGCCAAAACATGCAATCAGCTGGATTAGTCATCGGTAGCTCGGGAAACGCCAGCTTTCGAATTGAAGGGACCGATCAAGTTGCAATCACACCAAGTAGTGTTGATTATTCATGTATGAGTGCTGACGATGTGATGATTATCGATATGGATGGAGAAATCATCGAGGGAGACCGAAATCCGTCCATTGAACATCCGCTCCACCTTGCGATCTACCACGCAAGACCTGACGTGAATGCTATTGTTCATACTCACTGCATCTACGCTTCCGCATTGGCAGTGCTCCGAGTACCTCTACCACCGATTGTTGATGAATTTGTGATCCGTCTTGGTGGTCAAGTCGAAGTAGCGAAATATGGCATGCCCGGAAGTGAGGAACTCGCGAAAAACGTTGTCAAGGCCTTAGGTCCACGGAATGCTGTCTTCCTTGCAAATCATGGAGCTTTGTGCTGTGGACCCACAATGGAAATAGCACTTCATAATGCGCTACTGCTTGAACGTGTTGCCCATATCTATTTGCTAGCGTCTGCGGCGAGTGGTGGGGTAACTACCATCCCTCAAGATGCAGTTGAAACTCAGGCTCAGATGTTTGAGCTTATGAAGCGCATGAAGAAACGGTGATGACATGTCCCCACTCTCTGGGTACATGGGGGAGTTCCTATTTGTTGACCTGACAAAAGGACTTACAAAACGAAAATCCCTGAATGAAACTTATGTTCGTGACTTTATTGGTGGAGCAGGGTATGCAAGTCGACTACTCTATGATCGCCTAGCACTCGAAGACCTCGACCCTTTTCACCCTCAGAACGAGGTTGCCATTTTCACCGGACCCTTAACTGCAACCGGTGCTCCTTGTACCGGTCGGCACTCAATCTGTACAAAATCCGCGTTGACTGGTATATGGGGTGAATCAACGGGAGGTGGCTATTTTGGGGCTGAGCTTCGTCAGGCTGGTCTGGATGGTATTCTTGTTACGGGGGCCTCCAAAACTCCTGTTATCCTTGAGATTACCGAAGAGGATGCTGCTTTAGCTCCGGCAGACCACCTCTGGGGTAAGGATACCTATACAACCGAAGAGCTCATTAAAACTGATGCAGGCGATGCAAAGATTCGCGTTCTCTCAATTGGTCCTGGTGGAGAGAACCGGGTCCGATTTGCTGCAGTCATGAATGATTTGGGACGTGCTAGTGCACGAGCTGGAGCTGGTGCAGTCCTTGGCGCAAAACGACTCAAAGCCATTAGTGTTCGTGGGTCTCAAAAGCCAGAGCTTGCAGATCCGGATAAGTTTCGGGAGTATGTTAAAACAGCATTTCAGTTACTTGAAGGACTTGGACCTTTTCTTGGTGCTAACGGGACACTGTATGGCGCTGATATGTTAATGAACTTGTTTAACGATATGCCCGTTCGCTACTTCTCCGAACCTTTCATGGACATCTCAAATATCAACGCCGCAGCCCTGAAGCAGTATCGCACCGGTCAATTCCGTTGTCATGCCTGCCCCATTGGGTGTGGTCCAATCATCACGATTACGGAAGGAGATGTAAAACTCAACGATATTGCAGGTCCTGAATACGAAACTGTTGCCGCCTTTGGCACATTATGTCAGATCGATAATCTTCCTCTACTCTGTCATGCTAACCATCTTTGTAATCTGTACGGTTTAGATACGATTTCCTGTGGGAACGTGATTGCCTTCAGTTTTGCTGCCCATGAAGCCGGAAAACTCCCCAGTGATCTTAGTACTTCGCTGAGCCTAGAATTTGGTAACGGAAAAGCCGTAGTGGATCTTATTGAGTTGATTGTCCAACGACAGGGATTAGGCGATTTACTAGCTGAAGGCGTGCGACGAGCGGCTGAGACAATAGGAGCTCCTGAACTTGCTTATCATGTGAAGGGGCTAGAAATCCCTATGCATGATCCTCGCGCCTTTTTCGGACTAGCGACCACCTATGCAGTTTCTCCCATTGGTGCCTCACATATGCAAGGAGACATCCACACCGTAGATATGGGTGTTGAGATTCCAGAATACGAGATTGAACCTGGAGACCGGCATAGCAATCAAAACCAGGGGTCTTCCATCGCTAAACTCCGAAATTGGCGAGCTCTTTTCAACTCACTAACCCTTTGTCAACTCGCACTCCTCGAACCGACTCTCGTAGCAAATCTTTATAATGCAGCTACTGGCCACGCCCTAACACCCATGCAGCTGTTAGAAATTGGAGAAAGAATCATGACAGTGAAACGAGCATTTAATATCCGTTGTGGCATCACTGCGTCCGATGATGCTCTTCCCAAAGGCATAACAAAACCATTTACCGCTGGTTCCAATGAAGGAAAGACACCGAACTTACAGGAGCAGCTGCAACAATTTTACACAACTAGCCAGTGGGATCCTAAAACTGGGAAACCATCTCGAGAGCTGTTAAAAAAACTAAATCTAACAGACATATCAAAAGATCTCTGGTAGACTCTGAACTAATAGGGGCATGACACTGAATTTGCGGAAGGCTTTAATTTGGTCACAAGCGCTCCCTCGATGACTGGTTTCATCAAATGAGGGGTTCACCATGTCACCAGAAAAACAAAAAGATGCAAAAACAAATCGACCAAAACCTTGGCTTATTGACCCACCGGATATGCCTCATCAAGATCCAAAAACGCGAATTCAGAATTTCGATGAGGTCAATTTGGGGTATAGTGAAAACCAAGTGCTTCAAGAAGCAGAACGGTGCATGGCCTGCAAGAACCCCAAATGTGTGAGTGGATGCCCCGTTGAAATTGATATTGATCGATTCCTGGAAGCGGTCCGGAATCGTGATTATCGGAAGGCTATCCTCATCATTAAGGAGAAGAACAGTCTTCCTGCTATTTGTGGTCGGGTTTGTCCTCAGGAAACACAATGTCAAGCAGGATGTATCCTTAGCAAGAAGGGCAATGCTATTGAAATCGGTCGTATCGAGCGATTCTTGGCGGATTGGGAGCGTGAACATGGGGTTGAGGTTCCCCAACTTCCCAAACCCACTGGCTATAAAGTCGCTGTAGTTGGTAGTGGTCCTGCCGGACTTACTGCTGCTGGGGATTTGGCACTACTTGGTCATCACGCCACCGTTTTTGAGAGTCTACATGAACCAGGCGGCGTACTTGTTTATGGTATTCCTGAATTTCGACTTCCAAAAGCAATTGTCAAAGCCGAGGTTGATTATTTGAAACAATTGGGTGTCGAGTTTCATCTGAATGCCTTTATTGGGCAATTATACTCCTTTGATGATCTTTTCGGACAGGGGTACCATGCAATTCTGCTTGCATCTGGTGCAGGGTTACCACGATTTCTCAACGTTTCAGGAGTTAACCT
This sequence comes from archaeon, assembly GCA_016550405.1. Next base: position 8,654 of record JABXGX010000117.1, read on the forward strand.
TGTAGGCAGTTACAGTAGCAACGAATTCCTGACCCGAGTCAATCTTATGCGGGCTTATCAGTTCCCCGACTTTGATACACCGATTATCCGTGGGAAAGTCGTTGCAGTCGTAGGTGGTGGGAATGCTGCGATGGACAGTGCTCGAACCGCTTTACGCCTTGGAGCCAATAACGTCTACATCGTTTATCGCCGGTCCGAAAATGAAATGCCTGTTCGCCGTGAAGAATATCATCATGCACAGGAAGAAGGTATTGAATTCCAGTTCCTTACGCAGCCCATTGAATTACTTGGTGATGATCAAGGACGGGTTAAAGCAATGAAATGTCTACGTAATTGCCTTGGTGAACCTGATGAAAGTGGCCGCTGTCGTCCTGAACCCATTGAAGGTTCAGAATTCGTGATGGCGACCGATACAGTAATTTTTGCCATTGGTGTAAGTGCTAACCCTTCTGTACCCAGTTGTACTCCGGGACTGGAATGTGACCGATGGGGTGACGTCATTGTTGATCCTGAATCTCTTGAAACCTCCATCGCCCATGTGTGGGCCGCAGGCGACATCACCGGAGGCGAAGGAACCGTTATTGCTGCAGCAGGTGAAGGAAAGATCGCTGCTCGCAATATCCATCAATATCTTCTATCTCTATAAGACCTCGAAACAAGCTGTGTTTCAGTCGAAACATATTTATTGAGTTAGTCGAGCTTAGCTGTTAAGCGTGCCTAAATTTTAGACACGTAATACAAAGCTCCAAAAGGGTGACTATCTATTGACAATCTACAACCGACCTGGCCAACGCCAGACAGCGCCGACCCCAACAAGTTCGCAAGGTGATGACGATGGGGATGGCCAACGGCCGCTCACTCGAGCGCTCTCTAATCTGGCGGGTCTACCGCGAAGCGATGCCCGTCTTACTCTTCACTGTCCTAGCGGAGCTTTTCGCTGGCTTTCTTCTTTGGCAACTTGATATAGCTACTCATAGCCTCATTGGCCTTTTCATTCTGATTCCTGGCTTAATGCAATTACGGGGTAATATCTCAACTAGTCTTGCCCAACGTCTAGGTTCAGGTACACATCTTGGCACAATTTCATGGAAACAAGGTCTCAATCAACCGCTCCGTGCCAACATCAAAGCTGCCTTATACCTTGTACTCATCATGTCTACGACATTAGGAGTAGGCGCATGGCTCGTCTCCGTATTTATTCAAAGCTTTGCTCCCCGAGATGGAATCTCTCTTCAGTTATCCCACTTTCTTACAATCGCATTAGTAACCGCTCTACTTGCTAGCGTATTTCAGGTAACCATAACTGTAACTGTCTCACTTCAAGCCCATGCACGGGGCCTTGACCCTGACAATATCACCATTCCCCTCGTGGCTGCAATTGGTGACATTATCACCATCGCCTGTCTACTCATTGCCATCACGGTGGCATTCACCATATTCCCAATACCCCAATTCCCGCCCTGAGGTGAAACAAATGGTTGAACACACAGTTCGAAAAATCCTCACCGAAAGTCTCCCGATCCTAGTAGTAGTTCTGGTCTTCGCCCTCGCAGCAGGACAATTCTTAGATCGTACCATTGAAGGGTTAAGGCTTATTTTTCCACTTATCCTACTCATGGTGCCTGCTTTCATTGATATTACCGGGGACCTGGCAGGGGTGGTTGGTGCACGCGTTACAAGTCATCTATACACTGGTGAACTCGACAAAGGCTTCCGACCATATCGCCTACTCTTCAGTAACATTCTTGCCATTCTTTTCGTCTCTGCAACTGCCTATGCCCTCCTTGGCATATGTGTGATTGGAATAACGATTTTCCTCCAGACGTTCGCTCTAATACCGACATTCCCGGATCTTGGATTCCCATTTCTATTCAGTGCCATCGTAGCAGCTGGAGTATTGGCTACAATGGTAACAAGTCTGATTGGTCTATTCGCCGCGCGATTGGTCTATCGCTCTGGACGTGATCCCGACAGCATTATTCCCCCATTAACCACCACCATCGGCGACCTTTTAGGAATAATATTCATCGCTTTAGCAATCCTGAGCATAGGTTTAATTCCAGGCTTATTTTAAATCAAAAAAGAAAAGGGGAGAGAAAGAGCCGTAAGCCCCTTCTCTATGTTAGTTACTCGAAGCCTGATTCAGGAACTTCTTCCGGTTCTGGTTTGGGTTTCCTGTGCTTTCCTTCAGCAAAGCTAACTGTCTTCCACCCTGGCCATCGCTTCATAATGTAGATGTGAAGGAGCATAAACCAGAGCAGCCAGAGAACCCAGCGAACAGGATTCTGATAGGCAACCAGTGCGGTCTCACCGATTAGAATTGGTGCAATGAACCAGAACAGAATATATGCGATGATCGCGAAAAACACGATTGCGAGAGTTCGTAGTAGGTTATTCACGACAGAATTAAACCGCGTTGGTTTGTTACTGAAGTAATAGGTCCAAATGACAATCATCAACAGAATCCAGACTGCTATTTGCACAGAGGTTGCATGGTATTCAAACATGGTACCGGAGATATTTAGACCAGGAAGTAGCGTCGGAAGAATCAGATAAGGCATGAGATAGAGGGAAAAGAGTGCACCCAGAAGGATGGAGCCAATTAAAGCGCTAAGCCCAATCCACGGTTGCTTCCCAAGGCGGTTCCAAGGACCATACTCATAGGTCATCAGTGTCAGAAGACCAAAAACGATCACCCACTGGGTGAAGTTCAGTGAGATATATGAGCCCCAATTAGTTGCTCCGATGATAGGGTCATAGAGCGCCCAAATCGGGATAGCGGTCCAAATGGTCCATGTGACTGGCGACGGTAAGGGTGGTACAGCAGTTAGGATTTGGTAGGGCCAGTAGAGGATGAACCAGGCGAGGGCAGTTATGATGGCAGCAACTATGAACACGGCGAATCCTCGTTTCACGGGCTTCAACTCGGTGAAGGGCCAGAACATTCCACCTGCAACCCAGATAGCTGCAAAGGAGAAGCCGCAAGATAGGATGGTTCCTGTTGCGCTTGCGGAGAGAAACACAATCATTTCAGGGTCCAAGAAGATGGGATCTGGTACATTCATGAGGGCTAGTGGGCTAAACATCGGAATCATAAAGGGTCCAACGATGAACCAGAAGAAAACAATGGCTAATGCAACGAGTAGCACATTAATGATGATTCCCCACATAGCATGACTAAAGATATCTCTGAATCGTCCGTAGGGGTAGTGGTCAAACCAGATTTGCACAACGACGGCAAGAACTCCAAATCCTGCAAGCACTGAGGCATACCAGGTGTAGAGCCAGTTATGCACACCACTGAAATCAATTCGTGGGTCTACGAATACCCACCAGATGATGAGGGCAATCAGTAGAACCATAAGGAGATTAACAAAACCTGAGACAACCCAGTTCCACCGGCGTTCTGTAACGACAGGACGCCAAAGTTGATTCTCTAAAGGTTGTTCATCTGACATAATGTGAACTTCCATCGAAGTTGGTGTGATTTCTCTTTCATACGCTTAAGATATATAAGCGTGAATGGAACACCCCCATCTACACTCTGACAAGCGCTGTGGGATGTGTAATATGCCTGAAGCCCGATTGAATGATGAACTCACGCTTTACTTTGAGGAATATGGACAAGGGTTTCCTCTTTTACTTATTCACGGGTTGCTCAGTGATTTAACGAGTTGGAAATATCAAATAGAACCCTTCTCTGCCCATTATCGTGTCATTATTGTTGACTTGAAGGGTTTCGGAAAATCCACAAAACCCCAATACGAATACCGCGTCCATTCCCATGCCGACGATCTCCAGGCTCTACTAGAGCATCTGAATATCTCCAAAACTCATGTTTGCGGACTTTCCATGGGGGGAATGGTGGCAGAAGTGCTGGCTATCAAGTATCCCCAGCTGGTGAAAGGATTGGTGCTCGCTGATTCAGCTGCGATGATTTCTAATGATGCAGTTACTGAACGACTCACCCTAATCTCAGAGCATGATATGAACTGGTTTGGTAATTATGGTGTTAAGAAAATCCTACGCTTAGCAGATAAAGAGGCAAAGGCGCATGTGCGGGAGATGATTCGGCGAGTCGATCGGACTGATTATCGGCTAGCTATTATTTCTACAGCAGGATTTAACATCGCGGATGAGTTGAAGAAGATTAAATCTCCGATTCTTATTATTCAAGGCGAAAAAGATCAAACTGTTCCGATGTGGCATGCTGAACAACTTAAAAGCTGGATGCCATCTGCAGAATTCGTTGTCATGAAAGGCGCATCCCATATGACACCAGTGGATAATCCAGAGGAATTCAACCAGCTTGTTTTGGAATTCCTCGCAAAAGTAGACACTATGAGCTAAAGGCACAGCTGTTCAAGATGATATGGGATTAACCATGATGAACGTTTCCCCTCCAGACGATTGGGCATGGATTGGTGATTGGCTAGGACGTCGGGCTCTCCTTTCTTCAAACCGCGAAGCCTTACTGGATACGACAACGAATCGTCGATATACGTATTCCGAGCTAAACGAACGGGGCAATCAACTGGCCCATCTTCTGGCAAAGGAGTGCAACATCGATAAAGGAGACCGTGTTGCTTTTCTCTTAAACAATCGCCTTGAATGTATCGATGCCTTTGCCGCTTGTGGAAAACTCGGTGCCATCCTAGTGCCCCTTAACGCTCGATTAGCCCCTATCGAACATCAGGAATACATCATCAACATTGCCCCTACAACACTCATCTATGAAAGTGCCTTCGATTCCACCATCGAAGCCTTTCACCCAAACACTCCAACTCTCACCCACCTACTAGCTGTCGACAAATCAGACCTTACTCAAAGTCAGTCTTACTATAAACTCCTCAAAAAACAGGCAAAAGCTTCGCCTCCTCGACCCCCCCTCCGATTTGAAGATCCAGCGTTTATCCTCCCCACAGGAGGAACAACGGGGCTCCCCAAAGGGGCTGTCTTGTCACACCGTCACATCTTTTGGAATGCCATCAACACTGTCGTATGCTGGGGATTAGGTCCCGCTGATATCTGCCCAATCATCTTCCCCTTATTCCATACTGGAGGCTGGAACGTATTACTCATTCCACTGTTCCATGTCGGAGCGCGTGTGTTGTTATGGCAGAAATTTGATGCCGTGGATACGCTAAAGCGGATTGAGCAAGAACGATGTACAATCATCATTGGCGTCCCCACCATGTATCATATGATGATTAATTCATCAGAGTTCGAAAAAACCGATTTCAGCTCAGTCCGGTTCTGGTTAAGTGGGGGTGCGCCCTGTCCTGTGTCAATAATGGAGGCGTTTTGGGCTAGGGGACAGGAATTTGCCATGGGGTACGGGCTGACAGAAGTGGGCCCCAATAACTTCTATATGCCTCCGGGAGCATCGAAGGCGAAACCAACATCCGTCGGGCTGCCATTCTTTCACAACGAAGTTCGTATTGCTAATGATGCTATGGAAGATGTGAAGCCTGGCGAAGTTGGAGAACTCTTACTCAAAGGACCACATGCGTTCAGCGGCTACTGGAACAACCCACAAGCGACCCAAGATGTCATCGAACCCGATGGCTGGGTTCATACAGGCGACCTAGCCCGACAAGACCAAGACGGATACTACTACATCGCAGGACGACTGAAGCTTTTAATTGTGAGTGGAGGCGAGAATATCTTTCCTTCCGAGATTGAACGGGTTTTAGATACCAATGAGCTGGTAGATGAGGCCGCAGTAGTGGGGAGGCCGGATAAAAAATGGGGTGAAGTTCCTGTTGCCTTCGTCGTCTTGAAAAGGGATGCATCCACTACTGAGGGTGAGCTCATAGAATTCATGCGGGGCAAATTAGGGCGATATAAGGTACCGAAGAGGTTCGTGTTTGTTGATGCGTTGCCTTTGACTAGTGCAGGGAAAATCGATCGACGAAAGCTTGAGAAACAAGCACTGAAATTCAGTTCCAACTAAACAATCAGACTATTGCTTAGAAATCGGACTTTAGCCATTTTTGTGCTCCTTTTCGACATGACTCCTATAATCGTGCTCCAGAAGTTCAGCAGTTAGGATTCAATGGTTCATTTGATTGGACTCTCCCTGATATTTTCGAAGATTCCACGCACTATAATTTCTCATAAACTGATCTCGCAGACTCACAGAATCAGAGCAAACAGTGGTTACTTTGGTACCCAGAGTATGATACGCTTTTATATAAAGGCGTATCAGTTACTTTTTTGGGATATAAATGGTGGAAGGGGTGAAGTTCACATAGGCTATCGGCTACATCCAACGCTACGAAGTTTATCGTCTCTTGAGGGCCTGGGGGATCATTATCATTGCCGTTGGCATTGGATATTTCCTCACCTCATGGTGACTTTTCATCTTCTGGTGGGGGCCAGTGCCCCTGTAACTTGCGAAGGAGGACAATTTGTCCAATATGATAGGCATTGTGTTGAAATTCGATGATAATGTTTCTTCCTAGCGGGGTATTGTTGAAACCTTTGAGGAGACGATCAATGTCTTCTTTTTCCGTGATTTCTTTGAGTTTGATAAGATGATCAGTGAAACTCTCCACGAGCTCAGTCCACGCCTTCTGAGTCAATTTGGCATCTTTAGGTAGCCAGTCGGTCCCCTGAATGGCTTTCCAATCAAATTCTTCGCCTTGGACCGCTCGAAATGTCATATCATGCCAAAACACAATATGATACAAGTGATCCCAAATTGACCGTTCATTCTTGATAGGATGTTGTTTTGCCTGTTCAGCGGTGAGGCCCCGAAGGGCTTTCAGAACATCATAATGGGCATATTTGCCATACAGGGCCTCGGAAAATGCCTCAGTTAACCATGGATATTTTGTCATAGTGAAAACCTCAGTATATGATAGACAGGGGGTGTATGTAATACAAAAAATAGACTTTTCCCTTCATGCAAATTATGTAACCACCGTTTCCCTGCTCTTCGCCTGGTGCTGAGGTTACAAACTTGCTTACCATTGATAATGAATGGTTTCGAGATGAAGATGGTCGGAAAGTGTTACTCCGAGGAATTAATCTTGGAGGCAGTTCTAAGGTTCCGTTTACGCCAAACGGGGCCACTCATTTATCTACCGATTTTACTGACTACAACGTCTCATTTGTGGGTCGCCCCTTTCCACTCAAAGATGCGGAAGTTCATTTCTCGCGTATCCGACATTGGGGTTTCAATGCCCTCCGTTTCATCGTAACCTGGGAAGCTATCGAGCACAATGGACCCAAAGATTACGACAAAGAGTATCTCGACTACATTGAAGAAATACTCAAAATCGCCGCCGAGTATCAGTTCTATATATTCATTGATCCCCATCAAGACCTTTGGAGCCGTGCCTCTGGAGGAGATGGTGCTCCCATCTGGACCTTTAAAAAAGTGGGTCTTGATGTTACGAAATTTGATGAATCTGCTGCTGCATTTGTCATGCAACATCGATATGACCCAAATGATCCTGACGCATACCCGCCAATGGCTTGGCTACAAAATTATGGGCGATTTGCTACTTGCACCATGTTTACTCTCTTTTTCGGAGGTAATACCTTTGCCCCTCAATACACGGTTCAAGGTATTCCTGTTCAAAACTTCCTTCAAGATCACTATTTTAACGCCATGAAACAGGTGGCAACTCGGGTTCAGGATAATCCCTATGTGATAGGGTTTGAAGCCATGAATGAACCCTGTCCCGGATGGATCGGTCAACTTGTGGATGGCACATCGAAACCTATTTCTCGTGAATTGTTTTACGGGATTAATCCTTTCGATGCAATGGTCATGGCTTCAGGATTCCCACGGGAAATTCCTTATAGCCTTATCAAACGGTTTGCTGTGCGAGAAATTCGACGAGAAGTTCTGAATCCCAACGGGGTTGCATGTTGGCTTGATGGTTTCGAGGATATCTGGCGAGCACAGGGTGTATGGGATGTTGACGAAGACGGTTCTCCGGTCATTTTACGTAACGATTATTTTCAAATTCATAATGAAAAACAGGTTGATTTCTTAGAGCAGTTCTTGTCACCGTTTGTCCATAAGTTTGCCGAGGAGATCCATTCGATATGTCCGAATGCCATTATTGGGATCGAACCACCGCCCGAAACTGCAATGCGAGGAGAAGCCTTCCTCCAAAACCCACCAACGAATAGTGTGAATACCAGTCATTGGTATGATGAAATCGCAGTGGGCTTGAAACGATTTCGTGGATGGTTTAGTTTTGACACCACACAAAGCAAACTCGTGCTGGGAACCAATAATGTACAAAAGATGTTCACCCGTCAACTAGCGAAAATCAAAGCCTTGTCCCATGAGATTCATGGTGGGGTTCCCACAGTTATCGGCGAGTTTGGGTTATGCTTTGATTTAAACAACCGCGAAGGGTTCAGACGTTGGAAAAACAATCCAGATAAAGCATGGGAGAAGCACATCAAGGCACTCTCAATGTATTACAATGCAATGGATGCAAATCTACTCCATTCGATGTTTTGGAATTATACTGCCGATAATGACAATACTTGGGGTGACCAATGGAATCAAGAAGATTTCTCAATCTTTAGTGTTTCACAATTGATTGATCCTCCGGATATTAACAGTGGTGGTCGTGGCATTGCTGGGTTCTGCCGCCCACATATGGTTACGATTGCAGGTACACCTCTGTCAATGGAATTTTCGTTAAAGCAGAAAGAGTTTCGCTTAGAATTCGATGCTAATCCAGAAATTAAATCCCCTTCCGTCATCTATGTTCCAGCATTTCATTACCCAGAAGGATTTCAGGTTGTGTTATCCGATTGGGAACATATTGACACCGGTGATGATCAGCTTTTCGGTTTTCGAGTGAAGAAACCGGGACATCACTCACTAGTTATAAAACCACTGGACTAATCAAATCTCATAACATACAAAACATAAGAGGAACCTTCATGCTCAGCACGGAGACTAATTGCTGAGGGAAATTTTGAGAGCGCGGAACACCAGCTTGGTTGTTTGGAACGACACCTCAAACAAATGTAAGGTTCGGTTGTTTATCCCCATTTGATACAGGTCGACGACCAGGTATATCCAATTCCTGCAGCAGCCAGGCACACCAGGTCTCCAGCCTTGATTTTGCCTGTTTTCAATCCTTCTTCAATGGAGACGATAGCATCATTTTGTCCCATATGTCCCCATTCTTCGAAGTATGTCGTTTGATCCATTGTAAGCCCAAGTTCATCCAGTACATGGGCGAAGGCGGATCTTTTCATATGGAGTAAAGCCAAATAGTCGATATCCTTGATGGAGTACCCACTGCGTTCAGTAGCGTCTTTGACTACACGAATGAAGTTCCGCATGGAGAGCTTATCCAGTCGGGCTTTCATGCTGGCTGGATCCGGGACATCTAAGTATTGGAGTCCCTTTTCGATGGCTTCACAACTAATGGGTAGTTCAGTACCTCCCGCCGGGCAATAGACGTCATCTGCAAAGGCGCCATCAGTGATAATTGAGGTTTCGAGTACCTGATTGTGGGGGTAATCCTTTTGTAGAATGGTGGCGACTCCGCTTGCTGCGAGGCTGAACATAAACCGACTTCTTTCATTCTTGTAATTGATTAAATCACAGTTCTGGTATCCGCTCGCTAGTAATACTGTGCGAACATCCGGTTCGGCTGCCATTAGTGCTTTGCTTAGTCGGATGCCGCTCATCAGGGTTGCACACCGGGCGCTGAGGTCCAAGGCCCACGCTTTACTGGCACCTATCTCACAGGCGAGTTTGACACCTGCTACTTGCATCGGGCGTTCGATGAATGTTTCTCCGGTCCAAAGAACGACATCGATATCCTTGGAAGATATGTGTGCGGCTTTTTTCAAGGCGGTATTGGCTGCTCGGATTCCCATCGTGATAGGTCCATCTTCGGGACCACCAACAGTTTTACTTATGAGTCCAAATTTTGTTTTGAGGATGTCCTCTGGAATCCCGGTTTCTTCTGAGATGAAAGCAGCGGTGTGTCGATGTTTCGGGAGATAGACTCCAGTACTAACAAGCCCCATCATGACATCGGAATTTGTCATATTGAATCACCGGGCAATGGAAAGCCGGGGGTTTCTGGTTGCTTAGGAACCATCTTTGCCTTAAAAACATGGTTAGCTTAGAGTTCACATTATTTGATGGTTTGGTTTTCGAACCGTTGCCGAGTATCTGCTTCGGTGGTTTGGATATCTTTTCGGACACTGCGGATGATCGGGATGGTTACAAGGGCCCCTATAAAGAAGAATAGGCAAATGATAGCAAACGCAGGCGAATAGAGTCCCGCGAAGAATGCGACCGCAATTGTCGGGACAAGCTGGGTGCCCAAGGCTACACCAATTACGTGGGCTAGCATGTTGAGGGAGAGGGCCGTGCTGCGAATTTCTGGGGGATTGACGTCACCTGCGCTAACATAAATCAGGGGAGTTATTCCTGCGTCAAATAGGGTTCCTACAAAGACGAGTAGAAAGAAGATAAAGGTTGCAGGGTTGAGAAATAGGTCCCATATTGTCGCCGTGGGTGCGACTGTAAAGGGGTACAGGCTCGCACTGATGAGTATCGGTCCTGCAACTAGGCAACATAACAAGATGAGGTAGGCGCGTCCTCGCTTATCCTTTTGGAAAAAGCGGTCTCCTAACCGCCCAAAGACGGTGGTGCCAATGATTTGGCTAGCAAGTGCTAGTGTCATGAATATGGTGGCGACGAAGATACTAAGGTTGTGATCCACATTTAGCCACCGAACGGCCCACGCTCCAAAGGCCGCCGTCGGGATAATGGCCACAATACCAATAATGAGTAACCAGATGTTGGTTTTCTTACGCCACATGCGGGTAATGTCCTTGCGATTAAGTGTGTAAGTGTATACAACGCCAGTTTCCTGAAGGTCGAGGAGGCATTCTTCATGTTGCCCTCGAGGGGGCTCATGTGTTAGAAATAGTAGGAGTGCAGTAGCAAATCCAATTACTGTTATTACAAGGAAGGGTGTTTGCCAGCCAAAGGCTTCAACAAGTAAGCCCGCGACAATAAAACCTAATCCATATCCGGCTCCGGCTGCAGTCCCAAGAATACCGATGGTTGTGGAACGGTAATGGGCGGGTATGCAGTCAATTGTCATTGAAAGAGAAAGGGGACCAGCAGCTCCTACACCAATGGCTGCAAGGCAATAGAATAACAACAATTGTAGGTATGTGATGGAAGGTAAGAGGATGGGAATGAACCAGAATAACCAGAAGAAGGTGCTGATAATAAGCAAATTTCGTCGAGTTGACCGGTCTGCAATATATGCCCAGGGGATGGCAGCAAAACCTGAGATAAGAAGAAAGATTGTAACTATTAGAGCAATCCAATCATCAGAAGGCACTCCTAAGGCAGAAACTAGAACGCCAGTCATGGGTGGTAAGAGCGCACTCGCGGCTGCAACTATAATGCCTAGTACAAATAGAATTCCATAAGTGACTCGATCCCGTCTGGCCCATGGTTTAGCTTGAGTTGCTGGAGTCCTGGTCTCCATGATACACCCTCGTTTGATTGGGCTAAACAAACGCTTATTCATTTAATGTGTTTCTATCATCTGGCAATCAGCTTTTCGGATACACTGTGGACTTAATTGATGTGAAAGAATCTTAAGGAGATTTGTGATAGCCGGCTTTCAACAATTATTTCCTTGGTGTAGCTGATGGTGAACCAACAAAATACCACATTACTCATTACGGGTGCAGCACATGGTATGGTTCATCTGTTAATGCTTGCACTCCCCTACATTACGACCAAACTTCTTCTCGTAACTCCTATTACTCCTGGGCTAGAATGGTTGGTTGTCTTGCTGCTAAATACGCCTGCATACTTTGTTTTTGGTTTTGGAGCAATTCCTGCAGGGTTTCTTTGTGATCGGATTGGTCCACGTCTAGTAATCGCCATTGGATTAATGCTCTCGGTATTTTCAGGGATTGCTTTGTTCTTTCTCTGGCCTTTAGGAATTGGTGTGATTACTGTCCTCTTCATGACCTATGCTTTTGGTGCTGGATTATATCATCCCGCAGGTACAACTTGGGTCTCAAATACCTTTGATAAGAATCGAGGGAAGGCCCTGGGCCGGCATGGTATCGGTGGTAGTATTGGACAAATGATGGCTCCTCTAATTTCGGCGTTGATATTAAGCACAATCTTTTGGCAAGCAATTTTTCTCTTTCTTGCTGCAATTGGAATAATAATAGCCGTTATCACGCTCCGTGTTCGAGCTCAAACTGGTGAAATTCCTCCACCGACGAATATTGATAAAAAAGAAGGAGTGGGCTTCTTCAGTGTGGCATCAGTTGGAATGATGGTTCTTGTCTCCTTTATTTTCGCGGCTCGAGGCATGCTCTATCGTGGAACTGTAACCGCCCTGCCTGTTTATATTACTCTCGAGTTGGGTGCATTACTAGTCATTGCTGGATTTATTGGAACATTAGTTTACATTGGTGGCCTGTTTGGTCAGGAAATTGGGGGGCGGCTAACTGACCGATATGGTTGGCGTATAACGCTCATCACAATGACTTTGCTCACATCGGTTTCATTAATACTCTTAGCAATTCCTTATTCATCAACCTTCTTCGGTGATTCGTTGCTCATCATTGCCGTGATAATCTTTGGCTTTTCCTTCTTTGCCGCTCAGGCTGCAAATAATACCATGGTTACCTATCTATCAAGTCCTGATAGCCGAGGTAAAGTCTTTGGTTGGAGCTTTTTCACTCGTTTTGGATTGGGTGCTTTTGGTATTCCCATAATCACCTTTAGCTACTTCATCTTCGGATCTTGGGTTGCTGGCTTCTTCCTTCTAGCACTCCTTGGTCTATTTGCAGCGATACTGGTACCCTTTGTTCATAGTCGTCGAGTACCAAAGTCCGATTAACTTCCTTGATTCAGAAATTATTTAGCCATGAGTTATTCTGAGAATAATAGGAGACAGAATATGAACGGTAACGGTAGACCAATCATTGCACACGATTTAGTCCGTAATTTCGGGGAGACGGTTGCAGTAGATCATTTATCTTTTGAAGTTCGTGCTGGTGAGATTTATGGGCTTCTTGGTCCTAATGGTGCCGGAAAAACAACCACTGTCAAAATGGTCAGTGGGCTGCTTCCCCCAACCCTTGGACAAGTAGAAGTATTCGGTTTTGACCCAATGACGCAACCCATCGAAGTTAAGGATCGCATCGGGTTGGTGCCAGAAGATCACATTCTTTATGAATCACTAACTCCACGTGAGTTCTTCAACTTCGTCGCCTCTATCCGTCAACTCGACCCCACACATATAGAAACCCGTGCAGCATCTCTCATCGATGCATTTGAATTCAAAGAGTATTATGATAAACCAATAGCTGCCCTCAGCCATGGAAATAAACAAAAGGCTAGCGTAATCGCCGCCATCATCCACGATCCTCCATTATTAGTCCTCGATGAACCCTTTAGTGGATTAGATGCTCGAGCCGTTCGCGTCTTTAAAGACATTCTGAATATCCACTTAGAAAACGGTGGAGGAATTTTATTTAGTAGCCACATTCTCGAAGTAGCTGAAAGTCTCTGTAACCGAATTGGAATTATCGATGATGGCAAAATGGTTGCTGAAGGCACCGTGGATGAGCTTCGAGAAATGGTCAAAGCCCATGGCTCGCTTGAAGAAATATTTCTCCGTGCTGTCCAGCAAGATGCTGAAGTCGCAGAAACAGTCCAAGCACTCCGAAAGGCTTTAGGAAAAAACAATAATCGGTAACACAATGGGTGATTCAGTATTTTTGACAAATCCTCCTGAAGAAAAACAAAACATCAGTTGGCGTCAAGCTTGGAAAATTGCAGGTACAATTGCCTTCGAAGTTCAGTTCCAGTCATCAATGTCAATGAGTTCTGGCGCTATGACTCAGACCGTGGAGCGAACAATCGAGAAAGCGAGAAGTAATGCCCGCATTAATAAAGTAATGGTAAGCTTGTTCATTGCATTCATAGCAGGTGTTTTTGGTATTATTATATGGGGAACTCTAAGTGGCCTTTATGGAATCCCTGCTGAGTATCAATGGATCTCTGTCGCATTCACCGTCTCCATGTTCTGTCTCGTTGGTTTCGCCTTTCTTGTGTTTTGGGGGATTATGGTTTCCACTTCTTTCATTTCAACAAATGCAGCCAGCATCGGACATTACCTCCCTGTATCTCGGGCCGATACTGGAAAACTCGCCCTGTTAGCCTATGTTCGCTTATTTGATGCCCAGATGATATCGATCATTATAGGATTTCCGCTAGCATATGGGGTGGTGATATACATTGTTTCAGGTTTGGTTATTTCTGCCATAATTGCTACCCTTGCCTGTCTTGTTGTTTATCTCATCACCGTCGGAATAGCAATCACCATAATGCTACTTCTAGCTCTCTACTTTTACACACGGATTCAAACGAGTGGGGGTTCACGGTTGGGTTCAATGGTTCGCTTTCTTTTCATCCTTCTTTGGGCGGTTGCCATCATCGGTTTTTCACTTTCCTTCCAACTTCTTAACTACATTATTCCTCTCCTTGAAGGCTTTGCTATCCTATTTGCGCCGTTTTGGCATATCTTTTACTTTGCTTATCCTTTCTCAATGGGAACCTTTGTTGTACTCATCACCGGAATCCCTGGTACTCCCGCTTACTGGTTAGACTTCATTGCTGTTATTGTGTATGGTGCACTAGCCTTCATTGGTGTTCGCTGGTCCCGAAACTTCCTTCAACGAATAGGCACCGGAGGCATTACTACATCTTCTACTAGCATTATTCGTCCCGTGCATATGAATGTGAGTCGTGTTGGAATTGCCCTCTTACGTAAAGATCTCCGGATTGCCTTTCGAACGCCAGGACAAGCCATGATGTTTTTTCTCCCTGCTCTGATGATGCTTCCAATATTTTTGCAATTCATTTTAGATCTGGGTGTAGTACATGTCTCCGACATCATTGTCTTCATAGCCATCCCAAC
>JABXGX010000118.1 GCA_016550405.1 archaeon
CCGGTGTTCCATTTCGGGGGCATACAGCGCGGCTGGCAGAGACCGAGGAGGCCTTACAGCTGATTC
Organism: archaeon; assembly: GCA_016550405.1. The sequence continues at coordinate 67 of JABXGX010000118.1, forward strand.
GTAAGTATTGGACTGAGTCGGTGACAACGTTTGAAGGAACTTATTTTCAGGTTGACGGGGTGGATTTGGCTCCAAGGCCAGTTCAATGTCCTCATCCTCCTTTCTTTTTGGGGGGCGGATCTTTGAGGATTCTAAAATTAGCCGCGAAGTATGGGCAGGGCTGGATGCCTTTTGCGCCTACGATTCCTGGATTACCTCGGCGAGTGCAGCAATTAAGTGGACTCTTGCAGACCATGGACGGACATTGGATGAACTCGAGGTAATGCCAAGTGTTCTGTTCCAATTAGGGAAATCCAAACAGGATGCCCAGAAACGGTTGCCCAAGTGGGCAACCCCCGCTCATGAAACCCGAGCTATCTTTGGTTCATCCACGGATTGTCTCGCCCGAATCCAAGAATATAGCAGTGCTGGTGCGACACATCTCGCCTTACGCTTAGTCCATCCAGAAGAAAGCGAACAATCCATTCGTACTCTTGTACAAGAAATTCTGCCTAATCTATGAAAAACGCGTTTAGGAGTTACCGTTAGTACTCCGGTACATATCGATACAGGCGAGTTTGACTTGGGTGTGGATGCGTTCGGGGATCAGCTTGGACTGCCAGAGGGCATGTAATCCTGAATATAGGAGGCTCTCAATTTGGGAGTCTGAAAGCAGATTGTTTCGGGGTGAGAAGCGGGTGACTTGTTTTGCGAACTTTTCATCTTTAGCGAGGGCGGATTCGAGAGGTTCTTTTAGGTTCTGAATCAGAGCGGGTGAGAGCACGCTAATGGGTGCGCTTTTTTGTCCAAGGGAGGTGTCCCCGCTGGATTTAGTAGGTGGAACGACAAGGGGTGGGATAACTATGAGTTTGGTGGATTCATCCTCCCGTTTTAGTCCTGCTAAATAGACAGGGAGAAAAATTGGTGTTTTCAGGTCTCCAGAAAAGGGGGCCCCGGTCTCGGTCAAGTATTCTTCGAAGGTGGTGAGTTGATCCTGGCTATGTATAATGTGCTGTTCGATTAGGTTATCTATTTCTGTAGCATACTCTTGTAATTGGTTGAAGCGTTGCTTGGTTTCCTGCAACCGAATTTGCCGTTCTTCTTCGAGGGCATCGAGGCGTTTGATTTCTTCTTTTTCTTGGAGTTCAAAGGTTTCGCGGACTTTGGCTTTACGCGTTAGCGCATCACGTTCTAGGTTTCCAATGTCACGTTTTGTTTGCGCTATAGCGCGGCGTGTTTCCTTAGCTTGATTTCGTAGATCAGTAGCAAAGTCGTTGAATTGATCCAAGGTCTGATCGAGTTGTGAGATGAAGCGTTCGGCTCGCATGTCGTCTTTGGGTTTGCTGGTGAGGAATTGGTTCAGGGATTCTTGTTGCTGGTGTATGTCTTGATTGAGAGGTTCTAGGCGGGTTTTCAGGGGGGCGATGAGTTTGTTTTCTTCGCTTTGCTGCCATTTATCGACGGCTGCCATTTCCTGTTCTTCTTGTTTAGCCAGTTCGGTGAGGGCTCTATCGATTTCCTTTTTGAGTGCGACTTTTCGGTTCGCATAATGCTCTTCAAGTGTTTTAAGTTCGGTTTGGATGCGATCTTCCCATTCCTGCACATCGTTACCAAAATGAGACCGAAATTGGTTCCACTGCTCGGCCGCATCCTTGTGAGTGTTGATGGCTTCAGCGAAGAATTGTTCAGCTTCTTTTTGGGCTTGAGTGTAGTTCATTTGACTGGGTAATTGAACACCGAATTCATTGTTGCCGTTGGTTATTCGTGAAAGTGAACGGACGAGACGGGCTATTTCTGCAGGAAGGACATGAATCTCGAAGGGCGTTGAGCGAGCCGCAGTGCGCACTTCCTCGGTAAGTTTTTCCATCACTGCGAGATATTCGGGGGAGGCATTAACATTTAGGAGGGCTTCGTACCGACTTGCAGGGGGGACAAAACCGCGTTCGACCTGCGGCTGAAGCAGCTTCAGCCCATCGATGAGGAGTAAACGTTGGTCGGGACCTTTCGCGACCCAAATCGGCCACAGGAGCTTGGCGATAAATTCATAGCATCCCTCTTTCAGGGGTTTCAAGGCTGGATCTGCCCGACGAATATCATCTAAAAGCAAATGAACAACGGCGAGTTCTATTCGCGAATCAAGGATACATCCACCATCAATTTCAGGGTCTTCCAGAGGTTTGCCTTTCAGTTTGGATCCATCAAGCACAAAGGGTAGGGTAAAGAGTAATCCTTCGTTAATGCCGTTCAGTTTCGCAGTGACGATTGATTCGATGTCTTTGGCGAATTTTTGGAAAGGGGCGATATCGCCATTCCATTTGCCAAGGCTGGCTCCATATTTGTCGGTAAATTGTCGTTTAACTTCGGTGAGGATGATTTTGACATCTTTTGCATTATGGGATTTGTCAGCAGCGATGGCAAAGAGGAGGTCTTCGCTGTGCTCATAATAGAAACTGACATCGCCCATCTTGATGGTTTCAATGCCACCGTGTCCGAGTTCCTCGGCGAATGCACTGAGAGCGCTGTAGAATCCACTAAAGATGGCTTCATCAACGCCACGTTTGCTGAAAGCTTTGTGAATGAGAACTTCGCCTGTTCGCCTGAGGACGTACACATCACGAATCATATAGACGACCCACTGTTGTGCTGTGAAGCTTATTAAGGATGACGGATGGTAGAAGGTGTTATACAATCTATACTTCCACAAATTTCCATGTTGTATGCCTTTAATGAGGGAAACAAGTGGGTAAGGTGAACTCGGATGTCAACTGCTGAAACATCCACCAGGGATCCATTACAAATAGTAGTTGACTGGGTGAAGAATCAGGACCCATTATTTTGGATTGCTTTTATTCCAATTATCGTCCTGAAGCTTGCAGTCTTCCATTTTGCAGTCTCCCAATTCCTTATTTTTGGAAATATGGTGAGGGTTGATGACTTCGTGGTTTTGGTCCCCGGATTTCCCGGGTTTGGAATGAATTTTGAAGTAGTCGAATCGTTTTCTGACTTTAACTTCTATTACATGAATTTTGTCCGAGCCTTTGTTCAAGGAAATCTTCCCTATACTGATGGTCTCTATTTAGTTCAAGGAAGTCAGACTTACATTTATCCACCACTCTTCTTGTATGTTCTCACTGGTTTCTACTTTATCCCCTCAGAATTCCTCTTCCCAGATATTATTGTAGAAGCGACTTCACTTGCCGTAAATCTGGATTTTCTTCGCGTAGGCTTCGCGTTCATCGTTTTCGATCTAGCCACATGTGTTGTAATTTATGCCGCAGCCCGACAACTTACTGAGAATCGATTCATTCCAGTTGCAGCTATGCTCGCTTTTGCTTTGAATCCTATTTCGATATGGTGGGGGAATTATCTCTGGTTGAGCACACCCATTCATACCTTCTTTCTGGTGTTAGGGTTTTACATCCTGATCCGGGGGAAGCTACGCTGGGCGGTAATTGTTGTTGCAATGGCTGCCATGGTGAAACAAACTGCCGCCATCTTGCTTCCCTTGATTTGGTTTCTAGAATATCGACGTGGATTGAAGCACTTTTTCATTTCCGTTGGCATCACTGCTGTAGTCGGACTCATTCTATCGATGCCTTACCTTGTTCTGTATCCTACGACCTATATCGATGCCCTGACACGTGGAATGGGACCCTATCCATTTTATGATACACTACCTCAGCCTACGTACACGATTCCCGTCTCAGTGCTTGCTTTTTATTGGCCTGAACCTTTCAAATTTATTGTATTTAGTCTTATATCACATGGAATTCCGTGGCTCATCTGCTTACTTTTCTTTTGGATGATAGCATACTTGGTTCCTGAGCAGCCACAGTCAGCCTATTTAGAACAACTTCTCCTCCTTGCCTTTCTCCTTTCCTTATCTGCTCATATTTTTTTGCCTCGAGGAATATACAAATTCTATTTAATCGCCATGATACCATTTCTCATTCTTTTTGGGGCGATTCTCCATAGGCCGCTAATACCTGTGCAGGGGAAGAGCTGTCCAATGAAACCCCATGGCATGAAATACATGGCATATTTACCTTCGTGGACGGTTCGGTTTATCCTGCAGTTTCAGAATTTGAGTATGCGTCTAATCAATAATTTCACCACATGGTGGTTCATCCTCGTTGGACTCGTGAGTATCGGGATCGTTGCCGTCCATCGATACTGGACTCATACCATCCTGCTTGTAATGTTCTTGCTTCTACTCGCGTACGGGTCGTATCATTATGTGTGGAAATGGCACCAGAAACGCAAGGCAAATCGAGAGAATAAGGACGATTCGGAAAAAGAATCTAGTTAGCTTATTGATCATCTTGGTTAAGGGCAGCTCCGCATCGGGGGCAATAGATTTCAGAGGGTTCGAGTAAATGCTTGCCACACTGTGGACAGTAGCGTGGGCCTATCTTGGCAGGGTGGACGGCACTGGGTGGTTCTTCTTCACGTCCTTGGAGTCCCCAACAAAAGAGTGGTGGCAGAAAGAGGAAGAGTATGAGGGGAAATCCAGGGATGATGAAAAAGAGGGCTATCATAATCACGCTAAGGAGAATGCTGATGATGCTAATCAAGGCTAATCGATTCATGATCCCAAATCCTTGCCACTTCAATTCCTTTAATTAGATTTGCTCAGGGAGATCTTCAGCATGATCAGTGATCCGGTTGATGATATGGCGGGTTTTTCGAATGGCAACTCTAGCCCCAAAGTCTGCGTAGTGGATTTCTTCGCGGGTTAGTGGGGTTTTGCGTGAGCCTTTCATTTTTTCCTTCACATCTTCAAAATAATGAAGGGTTTCCCGAATTGCACTCAATGCTTCGGTGGAAGCTCCGATGACCAATTGGGCGAGTTCCTTTGCGGGAGGAATTCCTATGGCTGTGGAAAGCTGGTTTCGAACCTCGACGAAATAGGTTTTAACTTCTAATAGAACCGCTCGTAGATTTTCTGCCGCTTCGAGCAGAGGTTTAAGGGCTTCTCGGTTTCGTATCTGTTCGATATTTGTGATTTCGGTTTCGAATTGGTCAAGGACGATTTCTAGTCGATCCTGCAATAGTAGAGCTTGGTCATGACTCATACTAGTCACTACTCATCACGAAGACTTAACCTTCTCTATCTCGATAAGATTTTGTTCTTTTAGGAGTTGGATGAACCGCATAACCGTATCGATATTCGCCACCTCACCAAACTCCGCCTCCAATGCCGTGAGTATCTCATATAGACTCCGATGACCATCCATGAAGTTGGTGAGTTCAAGGAGAACTTCCACGAAGAAAGGGTGATTCTTTTGATAAGTACGGAGCCAGTTCATATCTTGCGGTCGCGTTTGGCGGACAAATTCGTTGAAATGGAGCGGGCCTTGGAATTTGCGCCGTGGACTCAGATTCTTGGCTTGCCTTTCCTTCTTTCGAAGAACTAATCGCTTCAGGGGCGAGTACCCTATGGATCGGGAAAGGAGATCTTCAACTTGTCGAAGTTTTCGTACTTCTTCCTGCCGCTCTTGAACTAAATCTTCTAGCATCAAATCGATGAAGTTATGTAATTCAGAATCGTGTGGACTTAGCACTTTGACACTTTGCAATGCGACACTTTCTCGGCGGGAAATTTGCCGAATACTTTCCATTGCTTTTCGCAAGGTTCTAGCAAGGTGCGCTCCGCGTTCTGTTTTCGCGATGGCTTGAATCGCTTCTTGTACATACTTTTGCGTGGTTTGGGTAATCCGAGTATGCGCGTTAGCATGGACTTGGGTCGCTAGGAACATAGCATCATCAGATTCTGCATACGCCTGTGTTAATAGAGTCATGATGACGCCATATCCCACACGGCGTAATTGAGTGGTATCAATCTTGTCAAGCGAGTCAAGGTTACTATGGTAGTAGGCATCGGGCCATTGATTTAGCATCGGGCAGGGCACATTGAACGAGGAATCAATGAACACCGTGTGATCACTTCGCCAATCGTACTTCTGGACATCGAAATGAAAGGGTAGGTGGCTCCCATCAGGTGAAATGAGATTTGGGTTCTTAGCAGCGTCGCTGAGATGATATTCGAGTAGATCATTAATAAAACTGGGCAGAGAATCTGGGGTTCGGTGGAGGTTCACGACACCACCAACCGTTGCAGGATCTGCTCCCACCATGTCACAGTTAATTGCACTAATTATCCGCGGTGCTAATTCGGGGTGTGCCTGTAAGAAGGCTAGTGTCCCATAAAATTCAGGAACCCATAGAAAGCGGATTGTGCGCAGAGGGGCCGGTAACTTGCCATCATGGATAAGTGTCGTAATGACTCGGGCGAGTTCCATGAGCAAGGCACTCCCACTGGCATTATCATTAGCACCTGGTCGAGGGTGACAGAGATGGGCAATCAAGAGCACTTCTTCACGAAGAAATTCTGTGCCTTCAATCACGGCTGAAAGAACCCGTTGTTCACCAGAATACAGTTCAGCATCAACTTTCGCGTGAACAAGAACCTCCGGCTCGGTTTCAATAAGGTGGCGGAGTCGAGTACCGATCTGACCAGAGACAGCGAACGCAAATCCGACTTTATCTTTTTCCTTAGCATTAGGCCAGATACCTAGGTAGGGGATCATATTCGGGTGCTTTGTCCGACGCTCGAGGGGAGGAAAATGGATTGTGCCTAATGCTCCACGTTTAAACACGGCTTCCCGCTGAACCCAATCAGCACGACCAGAGGTTAAAACAATTTTCCCTTTGACATCGACTCGACGATAATCTTTCTCCGAGGACCCATCTTCAAGATACACAAGAGGTGCCACGATATCTGCGGACTGACTATGGGCAACTATAGTCACTGGGTTTTCACTAAAGCGTCCTAGGATTTCTTGTTTAGGACTTATTAGGTGGAGTGTTCCATCTGCTACACGCCAACCGAGGGGAGCCGTCCATTGCCACGTTGTAGTTTTCCCGTCAGCGGGGTAAACCTCTACTTCTGTACGTATTCCTGGGAATTTATCCACAACTTCTTTCACGTAATAAATTGCATCATGAAAACCAGGTGAGGCTTGAATGCGGTGAAAACGGATGATTTCAGAAACATAATCTTTGGCGATCGTTCCAGAAAGCTCCTCACTGATAATATCTCGGAAGGTCGTATGAAACATGACTCAAAGTCCTCCAGTTCAACCGTGTGCACTCTAACCATACAAAAACCTAGCCTTCTGAGAAAGGTTTAACTGTACTTTTCCTGCTATTAGCACAGTATTTTTGACATCAGTGTTTGAGTCGCTGCCTAAATTTCCCGCAAATGCTCTTTGTAGCCGTGTTGAAGGGACACCATCTTTAAAAGTTATAGAAGTAATTGAAAAACAAAGAAGGTGAGGGTGCTGTCCGTCAACCTGCAAGTCTATGATGTCGTTGAAAATGGGGAACTTATGGAGCTTACTATTCCGGGTCAGCTTAAAACCGAGTTGAACGCTGACCGTGTTCTGATTATCGTTGATGATGACGATCGGAAAATCTGGCTGTGGAAAGGAACCGAAGCAGGCGTTCGCAAGAAATTCATCGCCGCACGTCAAGGTCAAGCCGTTCGCAGTCAACGGGGTTTAGTTTACAAAGTCCTCTCAGTCGATGGAGGCGAAGAACCTGATGCCTTTCTAGCTCTACTAGGTGAAAAGCCTAAACCTCCTGAACCCAAAAAAGAAGTAGAAGTACAGGTTGAGCTACCCGATAAAACCATCGAAATTACTCCCGATGGACCCCCACCCAAACCAGTTACCTCCAAACCAATGAAATCTGCCCCAATTAAGACTTCTAAACCTGAACTTCAACCTGTCAGGATGCCTGTAGCAACCACTCAGCTTGGAACCGAGTATAATGGTGCAGAGCAACAATGGCCCCTGCGATCATCAACAGCGAGTATTGTGCCTGCTCCAGCTCAAGATGATATCATTGGACGAGTAGCTAATACCACACCTCCCCCTGGTTACAGCCGCGAACTTGTCATTATTGGTCAAGAGGTCTTTACTAGTGTTGATCGAACCGTGACTCTTTTGGGGAAGACCCAGACAACCTCGCAACTAGAACGTACTCGTACACTCCCGGATGGCCCATTCTTTGGTGGCGATTACACACCCCGCATTTTGGTCGAGGATGGCCGAGTACTTGCAACTGAATTTCTGAAGAAAAGCGATAAAGATTCACATGGATTGCGAGATGCGGTTGCTGAAGCAGATGTGAGTGAGTTAATCGATATCTTCCGAATCACAACTGAAACCGCAGAAATTGATGATGAGAAAGAGTCGAAAAAGAAATCCAAGAAGTCGAAGAAGAAGTAACCGCTTTCTCAGGAATCTTTTTTTAACACCTTTTCGCTTCGCTTCAAGGTCTTACTAGGTGCTCAAGACTATTGCAAAAATAATGAATCATTACATTTCTGTAACTCATTCTTTTGGACTTGACCACTTTTTCCAGATGATTATTGCGATTATAATAAGAAACGAAATAGCAATTATCCAGTATACAACAAGGAGAGGTGGTGGCCA
>JABXGX010000119.1 GCA_016550405.1 archaeon
CGCAGATTGGAAGGATCGGACAATAATATCGTCACGGGTTTCGGTTGTGCCGGTTGTAGTCACATCATCAAACCATAATGAATTTGGATTGAATCGAGTGAGATTCTCTAAGATTATTGGGGAGGGCCACAGAAGTCCTCCACGATTAGAGGGATATTCGTCACCGAAGACATCTTCAAAATAGTAGTCAAACCAGGCGCGCCAGATGGTTGGCGCAACCCATTCTTTGAGCATGGTATAGTTCCAAGTACGCAGTTGATCGATTGCGGCAGAAAGGATTGGATCACTCGTAATGGACGCAGCGGCGTTATCAAACGCATTGATAAGATAGGGAATAAAGGCTTCAGCAGCTGTATCAAGAACGTCATTTTGAATATGCTTCATGTCATCAACGGTAACATCAGTATCGTTTTCGAGCAGCTGAATAATACGTCGTGCCCGGTAGCCTGGAGCATATCCTTGATGAATGTAGTAGGGATATGCTGATGGACCCTGCATGGCTGCTAGCTGATTGGCACTGACTACCCAACCCCGATCAGGATTCAGGGAGAGGGGAAGCTCATCAAAGTCGATATAATCAACCCATTCACCTTCTCCTGCAGATCCATTATGGGGGAGTCCGCCATACCATTCAGCTCGAATGGGCCAATGTCCAGTGGGACGAATGGCTATATTGCCTTCGACATCCGCAAACACGATGTTCTGTGAAATCGTCCACCAAAATTTCTGTCCTTCAATGAATTCGGTGTAATTTCGTGCCATAGTCATTTTGTCAAGTGCAATCATTTCGTAGCTTGGCTCACCGCCTGTCCACCGTTGAGCGATAACATGGTCACTGTAACTTACTCCGACATCGGACATAATTGGTCCGTGGACGCTACGGCGGATAGTGTGATGGTAGGGTGCTTCACCTTTTACGGGAATGATAGTGGTTTCTTCGTCAAAGGTATGCCATGCCCCATCGTACCAGTATTCATTTGGATTTGCGGGATTGATATTATAATAGTACCAGTCGATAACATCAGCGGCGACATTAGTGAAGCCCCAGGCAACATATTCTGTATGCCCAGCAATGATGAGGGGAACCCCTGGGGGAACGAATCCATAGATATTCCGTCCTGTATCAGCAGCGACAAGATGGGCTTGATACCAGATGGAGGGGACATCTCGGGAAAGATGCATGTCATTGCACAGAATGGGTTTCCCAGTGGCGGATTTGGTGCTATTGACTGCCCAGTTATTTGAACCAATGAAGTCACCCTGCCAACGGATAAGAATGTTATCGGGATCAGGAATCTTTTCCGTCCAGCTTAGGATATCTGAGATAGATTGTTGTAGCGACTCAGGAATGCTTGCGGAGTTGATATCGCAGGAAGGAGGAGGAATGTAACTCACCCCATATTCAGGGACGACCGGCGTTTGTAGGGGAGGATTCAATGGAAACAGTTCCCAGGCAGAATCATTTCCCAATTCTGCTATTGTGTTTGCAAACCGGAGATCCGAGTCAGTCCAAGATAAGCCATAGTCGAGGATACGGCCCACGGAGATGGAATCTAAAAGAGTCCAGGGCTTTGGACGATAATTCAAGAGCTTAAATTCCAGTGGGAGGCTCGGCCCAATATTCGTGATATAGAAGTTCACACCATCAGCAAAAGCTGAAAGGTTTTCTCGGAGCGTTACATTATATTCATCTTGCTGAGCGAAAACATGGTCAATGGTTTGTTGCGCTGCCTGCTCCATGCCAAGAGTTCGTAGAAACTGGTCTGCGGCGAGGTAACTGGGACCAAGGATTTCTGCGAGTTGACCTCGGGCTTGTCGGCGTGTAATATCCATTTGCCAAAGCCGATCTTGGGCTTGGACATATCCAAAGGCGAAGAATAAATCTCGTTCGTTGGCTGCATAGATATGAGGAACCCCCCAATCATCTCGAACAACTGTTACTTGTGCAGAAAGTCCAGGCACATGAACAGCAGCATAAGGGGGATGCTCAGCATCTTGATACACTGTCCAAATACCTGTAAAAGGATCAATGAGACCACCGAGTGGGGGAATAATATCCAACGGAACAATGAGAATAACAGACATACTGACTACAAGTGCTATCGCGAGAGCAAGTTTTCCAATTCTTTTAGCAGGTAAGGCCATTCTAAACCCGTCCTGTTGAATTCCACTATTATGATGCATCTTCCTAAAAGAAGTTAAGTTGCATGCAACTCAATACATTTCGGGCACAATGTGGCCACTTTTCCTCGCCTTCGGAATAATTGGCATCATTCTTGCAGTCTTAGGTTTCATTATTGCTACAGAAGGGCGGTACTTTGGTAAACGCTTAATCCGTTGGGGATATAACCGACGCTCTGTCACCTTTGAAGTTCGAGATGATTGGGAACTTTGGGAACACCTGATTCAACGACTTCGGATTGAACCCAGCGAACGCCTTCTAGATTTAGGGACACAAACTGGTCATTTCCCCCGTCTTGTTGCCAGACAGCGTGGATTCCGTGGAGAAATAGTGGGTATAGATTGGTCAGAGGAAATGATTCAAGAGGCTCAACGTCAGGCACGTTTAGAAGGTTCACAGAATCGGATCCGTTTTCTTTGTCGTGATGTACAGCAGCCTTTGCCATTCCAAAAGAATACCTTCACTCTCGTAACGGTGGTCACGGGTTTATTGAATGGCGTGAAATCATCCGAGACATTATTTGAGGAGATTCAGCGAGTCTTGAGGCCTTATGGACGGGTTGCCTTTCGGTTCACCCCCCAAGCGCTCGGTTATTCACCGATCAGGAAGGCGGAATGGTTAGTCACACGATTAGCGCCGTTCGGATTTCAGTATATAGAAACCCTTTCGTGGACTCCGACGCATGAGATTCTAATATTTCGATTATCCGAACCCGGCGAGATTGATACTTGATATTCATGTTGCTGGGGGTAGCTCGCGGGTCAACACCCAATATGGTTTACCTGGAACACGATGGCGGTATATTTCATACCATTTCCCATCTTCGACCTGAACGATAAAATAATCCCGATGTTTTCGTCGATACCAAGTGCTTCGAAGATCCAAACGACGATTGCTTGCTTCAATTTCAATGATTTTGTATTCTCGATTTCGCCAAATGAAACTCACTGGTCTTTCGAGATCAACAACCGTTACAGAGATACGCTCCCCAATGAATTTACCTTGATTAGACATCGAATATTCAAATTTACTTGAGCCCGTAACTTTTTTACATTCCTGTATGCCTGATGACTGCATGGAGGACAAAGATGTCATGGTAGTTCAGGAAACGCTCTTCGAAATTGTAGAGCTGGTTGAACAACCCAAAGGTAAGAAACATGCAATTATTGCGTTACCCGATGCAGGCTTAGTGGGAACGATTGCTGGAATGCACCTAGTCCAAGCACTCAATATGCAACTGGTCGGTTATATTGACACCGAAATTATGCCACCAGTGGCCGTGATTCACAATCGGAAGGCGAGACCTCCTATCCAGTTGTACGCAAACGACGATTTTCTACTGATTGTCTCAGAGATTCCCCTTCCTAATGAGGCCATGCGACCAGTTGCAACGGCCATCTTACAGTATCTGCAAGAAGTTGAGCCAAAATCCATAACGGCTTTGGGAGGAACACCTTTACCTCCTGCGCTTCGATCACAAATTGAGGTTCCAGAAGTATATGGGATCGCTACAACAGAGGCAGCATATGACCAAATTATGGATAAAAAAATCAAGTTCCTTGATGAAGGAATTGTTGCAGGAGCTTATGCAATTCTGCTTTTAGAGGCACAACGGCAAAAGATATCTGTTACTTATATCATGGCTCAAGCATTTCTGAATTTTCCTGATCCTGGAGCAGCCGCTGAAGCGATAAAGACTCTTTCTACCTTAACAGGTATTTCAATTCCTACAAAGGCACTGATTGAAGGGGCAGAAGAGGTTCGCGTTCGAGTCCGAGACCTAATGAATCAAACGAGTACAACCATGCAAACCAGTGGTAAAGAGCAGGAGTTCCAAATTCCTGCCTTTTACTCTTGAAAGGAGGTTCAAGACATGCCAGAAGTTAAACCACCAAAGAAACGGAAAGGTGAACTTGAACGCATTGATGCATTGGTAAAAGATCTACAAACACGATTTGATGAAATCTTTGGTATTTCGATGGGATTACGTTCTAAGACTCGAAATCTGTGGGATGGCGATGCCTGTTGTCTTGAAGCTCTCGGCGATGTTCAAGAAACTGAAAGTGAATACGTTGTGACACTAGATTTACCCATGGTAAACAAAGAGGACGTCCAAATCACGACAACTGACCGAGAACTCACTGTCCAAGCGAAAATGCGTGAAGAGGTCCACTATGAGAGATGGGGAACGGTCCAACGGGAAATTCGATTTCAAAGTCTATCGAAGAAGGTCTCTATGCCTCGAGACGCAGATGCAGACAATATCAAAGCAGGATTTAAGGAAGGTCTTTTAGAAATTCATATTCCTAAACGAACGCAGAAAAAACAAGTACAAATCGACTAACCCAGCAACTGGCGTTTCAACGAGTTAATTTACCCAACCACAACTTCAGTGACCGCTTTCTTTTTCGATTTCTCGTCTTCAATCGGGGGTGGTTGACAGCCCTCGAGCCACACGGACCCAACTAACGCCAATTCTGGCGGGTTAAGGTTAGCCTCTCTGTCAATGATAACATCAATTACTGCTGGTAATTTTGATTTCACTGCACGCTCAAGAGCAGGACGAATGTCTTTCGCTTTCGTAACTCTTTCTCCAAAACAGCCCATGGCTTGAGCAACCTTATCATATCGAACATCGGTGAAATCAACTTGGTAGAACCGGTTTTCAAACAGCAGATGCTGGACTCCTGCAATCATTCCGAATCGGCGATCATTAGCAATGATAGCAATAATCGGAGTGTTACAACGAACGGCGGTTTCTAGTTCCTGGATGTTGAACATGAAACTGCCATCCCCACTAATCAGGTACACCTGACGGTCTGGATGCGTGATTTTGGCTCCAATAGCATAAGGTAGCCCGGCTCCTAAGTGACCTGAATCACTCGCACATAGATAGGACCGGGGTTCGTAAATTCGATTTAGATGTAATGTCCATAGATTGATATTCCCCCCATCAACGCAGACGATGGCGTTGCGATCGAAGAAATCGCGCACCTCTTTAACTAACCGTAGGGGATGTATCACTTCAGCATCTTGAGATGCGATATCAATTTGTGATTGATAGAAAGACTGGCGGGAGGTTTGACACTGCTCAAGAAGGGATGAAGGTTTTTTGGGTTGGCCTCGACGTTTGACTTCAGCGAGGAGAAATTGGAGAGTACTTTTAGCATCACCCACCAACGCCGCATCTACTTGACGATTAACTCCAATCATTTGACCGGCAATATCAATTTGGATGAGCTTTTGGTTATCCAAAGCCTTCCAACCAGGAGGTTTGCCCCAGAAATCAAGGTCTCCAAGTCGACCTCCAACCAATAATACGAGATCGGCACAGTTTTGCGCAAATGCGCCACATTGAAGTCCTGGCTCTATTGCGAGGGGATGGTCCTCTGGAATCGCACCTCTCGCTGCAGGGCTTACTGTTACAGCGGCAGAAAGATGTTCAGCTAAACCGATGAGTTCTTCGGAGGCTTCAGCCCATAGCACACCAGAACCCGCATGGATTAGAGGGAATTCCGCTTCAAGAAGCATTTGGGCTACTTCTCCGATTAACGTTGGATAGGCAGTCGGCTTGGTTGTTGGTCGATATTTCTGCGGAGGAACAAGAGGTGGTGGGGCATCTATTGTTCCGTACAGGATATTGGAAGGTATATCAAGATGCACAGGACCCGGGCGACCAGCTAAGGCTGTCCGGAATGCCTGTTGGACAAGCCCCGGAATACGATCAATCGTCCATATGACGGCATTCCATTTTACAACGGACTTGAATAGATTGATTTGATCCAATCCTTGGGTCATTCCTGTGTCAGGATAGATACGCCATGTTTGATTTTGCGCAGTAAGAATTACTATGGGCACACTGTCAGCATAGGCAGCATACACCCCGCCGACAAGATTCGCAGCCCCTGGACCCACGGTTCCCAAACAAATTCCTGGTTTCCCAGTGGTTCTAGCAAACGCATCGGCCATATGAGCCGCTGAAGCCTCATGTCGTGTTGTAATGAATTCAATGCCTAGCTGAGCCCCTTTTCGGGCTAAGACATCAAAGAAGGAATTCCATTGGTCACCGATGATTCCAAAGATGTATTGTACCTTTTCGTTTGCAAGACATTGGGCTAGAACTTCTCCACCTGAAATGGGCATAGTATCGCTTCTCCTTTCTAACAAAAAATTGCCATGTATTTGGCGGTTTGTCTTCTTATGTGCTACTGGTTGTTAAACAGGCGGTACTTTTTTATGTGGTTTTGAATATATATTCATAACGTGCCAAGACCTCATAAGCGCAGATTTGTCCGCGCAGAACCCAACGTTAGTTACTACAAACCCCGAGGTATCCCCATCGGCACTATTGCAGAAGTTGTTCTTAGCGTCGACGAATTCGAAGCCATCCGGGTTTATGATTACCTTGGACTATCCCAAACGGAAACAGCTGAACAGTTGAAAGTCTCTCAAGCAACGATTCATCGAATCCTCAAATCAGCCCATGGAAAAGTGGCAGACGCCCTTGTTAACGGGAAAGCCCTTCGTATTGAGGGAGGTCCATTCGAGCTTCCAACAACGCGATGGTTTCGCTGCTTGACCTGCCAAAATCAATGGGATGAACCATTCGGAACAGGAAGACCCAGTATTTGCCCGAAATGTGAAAGTCACTATTTGCGTCGATTGGCACCATCAGAAGTTGATGAACAAGGAGTTGAATAAAAACGAAAATCTGTATAACTGCTCAGGGTCCAACCCTTGATGCACCCATTGATCCTCGATTTGGACGTTGTGCAAACTTCATCTTTGTAGACCATAAAACCATGAAATTTGAAGCAATGCCTAATCCTGGAGCAATGGCAGGCGGAGGAGCAGGAATCCAAGCCGCCCAATTTGTTGTTGATAATCAAGCCCAGGTAGTCTTGACTGGTCATGTAGGACCCAACGCCTATCATGCGCTCGACACTGGAGGCATTGAGATATACACAGGAATTACGGGAAGGGTCCAAGATGCCATTGACCAATTCAAGAACAACCAGCTCACTAAAGCGTCTTCATCCACCGCACCTGCCCATACTGGAATGGGCCGAGGAGGCGGAGGACGAGGTGGGGGACGGGGCGGTGGCCGTGGTCGATGGTAGAGTTTCTGGCTTAATTTAAGGAGATGCCCAGCATGGTTGAACGTGTTGTTGTCCCAGTATTAGATGAAGCAGGTGAAGCAAGCCAATTGTCCCCACATTTTGGTCGAGCACCGTTCTTTGCAATCATTCATTTCTCAGAGGCCAGAGATATTAATAAAATCGAATTCGCTCCTAATCGTAGTGAGCATTTTGGAGGACAAGGTCGCCCCCCAGATATTCTACTTAGCTTTAGACCAAATACCGTTATCACCTTTGGTATGGGTCCTCGAGCGCTACGACGATTTCAGGCTGAAGGCGTTGCAGTAATGCAAGCAACTTCGCAAAATCTGGGTGAAGTCCTTAGAGCGTATAAAAACGAACAATTGATGGAATTAACTGAAGGATGCCGTGACGCGCGTCATAAATGATTGGTTGCCTTCTTCATTGCGTGAAAATCAGGTGTAGATTGTTTGAAAATTGCTGTTGCCAGTGGAAAGGGAGGAACAGGAAAAACCTCGTTTGCAGTGAATCTGGCGCTCTCTTTATCTGGTCCGGTTCAAGTGCTAGACTGTGACGCAGATGAGCCAAATGTACACACGCTTCTTCCAATAAACAAAGAAGAAGTTGAACCAGTGTATACACTGGTACCGGAGTTCAATCAGAAAAAATGTACTCAATCAAAAGAGTGTGTCAAATTCTGCCCCAATCATGCCATCTTTGCTGGTAAAAAGGGGATTCGTTTCTTTCCAGAACTTTGCATTGGTTGTGGGGGATGTATTATCGTATGCCCGAACCAAGCGATTCAACAAGGAAAACGCAGGTTAGGTGCAATCCATCGTGGAGTTACCAAAGAAGGGATTCAAGTTGTTTATGGAAACCTCGATGTGGGTGAACCCCTTGTTGTTCCAGTAATCAAGGATGTCAAAGAACAAGCTAGTACAACTAACGGAACAACAGTGATCATCGATTGTCCACCAGGAGTTTCTTGCCCCATGGTTGAATCAGTTCATGGAACAGATTATGCCGTCCTAGTAACTGAGCCAACACCCTTTGGCCTGCATGATTTACAGCTAGCTGTTGACACCATCCGACAACTGGAAATACCAATCGGCGTAGTCGTTAATCGAGCAGGAATCGGAGATCAACAGGTATACTCCTATTGTTCCAGCGAAGAACTTCCAATCTTGTTAGAAATTCCACATAGCCGTCGAATTGCCGAATTATTCGCGGAAGGCATCCCATTTGTCACCAAAATGAAAGAATGGAAACCAAAACTCGAAACTGTTTTCCAGACAATTCAGGAGGCAACACACTAATGAAAGAACTCGTAATCGTAAGTGGAAAAGGCGGAACAGGAAAGACCTCAGTAGCGGCGTCGCTAGCCGCTTTAGCACCGAATGCGATTTTAGCCGACTGTGATGTTGATGCCCCAAATCTCCACCTACTGCTTGCCCCTGAACTCAAATCCTCCGAGGAATTTGTCGAAGCAAAAGTCGCGGTAATTAATCCTGAGTTATGCACCAGTTGTGGTGTCTGTGAAGCTGCTTGTAAGTTTGATGCAATAACACCGGATTACCAAGTTGACCCAATTATGTGTGAGGGATGTGGAGTCTGTTACGTAAGTTGTCCAACCTCAGCAATTAAGATGCAAGAACGACTTTCAGGGTACATCTATACTTCCGAAACCAAGTATGGTCCGATGGCTCATGCCCTCTTATTAGCAGGTGAAAGTAATTCGGGAAAACTAGTAACGCGTGTACGAAAACTCGCATCGAAATTGGCAACAAGGCATAAGAAAAATCTAATCATTATCGATGGCCCACCAGGAATAGCTTGCGCTGCCATCTCGGCAATTACAGGTGCTTCAGCAGGTCTCATTGTTACTGAGCCTACAATGGCAGCCATACATGACTTAGAAAGAATCCTTGAACTATTCGAACACTTTCGCATCCCAGTGAGTGTTCTCATTAACAAAGCCGATTTGAACCATCAAAAAACTGCTGAAATTCGGAACTATTGCCAGCAAAAAGCGATACCCATGGTGGGTGAATTGGTTTATGATACCATCATGTACAAAGCCGTCGTTGCCGGAAGACCCATTATCGAATACGCGCCAAGGAATCGCCTTTCCAAGACTTTAGAAAATATATGGAAAAACGTTGAGCAGCAGCTCCACGCCCATGATTAAAATCGGATAGCCGTCGAGATCTGATTCTGATTTAGTAGAGTATCAGAGATTATTTTTCAACTTTTGCTCCACAGCTAGGACAATAATTCGCGACAGTGGGGAGGGGTGCACTACATTTAGTACAGAAACGCAGACCTGGTGCGAATTGGTCTGGGAACGAAGGGGATTGTTCAGGAGCTGTTCCTAGATTTTGTTGTTGTGAGTATAAGTACCAGCAACTACCACGCCCATAGAGCCAGCCGGGTCGTTGCCATGGAGGTAGGTGTGAGAAAGGTCCATTTCCTGGCCATTGACCTTGATTACGTCCACGTCCTCGATTTCCACGTTGCCACATTTTGGTTATCACCTCTTTTTGTGTTTATGCACACAAGTGTTTTGTGTTTATGCACAGAAATATATAAATGTATCCGACCGTCAATTGATATTGACCAAAAATGAGATATCGTCGCGGATGGGGCGGTCGCGGACGCCCACCAAAACCAATTAGTTTAAGCCAGATACCTGCACAGACCTCTTTTATTCCAACCGAGATTAAAAACAGTAACCCCGTGCACCTTTACGCATCAGAACTCGAGGCAATGCGCCTCGTGGATAAGCATAACCTCGAGCAAAAAGATGCCGGGAAACAAATGGGCGTCTCTCGAGGAACTGTGTGGCGTCTTCTTCAAAGCGGTCGAAAGAAAGTCATCACTGCATTAACAGAAAGCCGACCCCTGGTAATTGTTGTGAAGGACGAAACACCTCAGGAAAAACAATGAAGACAGGACCAACGGATTAAGAGAAGGACTAGCTGTCATGGAGTTGGTTTATGGTCCAGTAATGTCGTGGCGGTTTGGAAGGTCTTTAGGAATTGATCCTGTCCCGCCCCCCAAAAGATGCACCTTCGACTGCATTTACTGTCAATTAGGACCAACGCGATTTCCAGCAAAATCTGTATCGAGAGTCCAACATAAACTTCCTCATGCCGACATATTACAAAAAAATCTTGAGACATATCTTCGCCAATTATCTGTTGAAGATTTAGACGTGGTGACGTTTTCGGGTTCCGGTGAACCTACTCTCAACTTAGAATTAGGATCAATGGTGAACATCGTACGTAAACACGTTCCAGATTTAACTGTTGTTTTGCTAACAAATGGATCGAAATTGAGGAATCGAAAAGTTTTGAGAAACCTTACGGAATTTGACATAGTTACAATAAAGTTTGATGCTGGAGATGATGCAACCCACCTAGCAATCAATAGACCCCTCGCTTCGTTTCGACATGCCCAGCTGATTAAAGGCATTCAGGAACTTCGAAAAATAAGCGATGTAACGATAGCTCTTGAAGTAATGTTACTGAAAACAGACTCCGGATTTACGAATATCAGGGGTGCAGCCCGAGAGGCGCTAGTGCAGGAATTGATTCGAGTTGCACCAGTTGTAGATTTGATTCAACTTTACACGCCTTGGCGACCACCTACTAATAAACATGTGATGCCAATTAACGAGCCGGAATTGCAGAGTTTTGCTTCGACACTTACAGATACATACGAATCAGAACGAATCTGGGTTTATGGTATTCATGATGCACGAATTAAAAGTGCAACGTGGAAGTTGCACCAATCCTTACAAACTGATTTGTTAACCTTGCTTCAGCGTCGCCCGTGTCGACTTCAAGACATATCACAATCATTTGATGTTCCAGCCCATTCCTTAATCTCGATGATTTCGCAACTTCGCCGAACGCACCACATTATCGCAAAAGAACAGGCGAATGAAGTCTTTTATTATGCCCCTCTTGATAACTAGTCTTTCCTAGGAAAATATTTGTTTGGATCTTCTTGGAACACTTTCTCAACGGTTTTATTCGCACCAGGCGTATCTAGTTCCAAATCTCGTTTTGTTCCTCTGGGCTCGTGTAGAACTTCTTTGAAAACATCGCTTTGGATTATCAGTCGCATGATTTCGCTACTTCCTGTCCAAATGGTTGCAAGGCGGGCATCACGGAATAATCTCTCGATGGGATAGACGTCAGTATATCCGATTCCACCCAAAATTTGCATAGACTCTGAAACAGATTGAAGACACGCTTCTGTAGCGAAGAGCTTAGCTTGAGAGATAGCTTTCCGACTGGACTTTCTTGCATCAGCAAGACGTGCAGCACGGTAGACCAACCCCCGCGCGGCATCCAACGCGGTGGCACAATCAGCTATTTTGAAGCTGATTCCTTCAAAACGGCTAATGGTTTTGCCAAAGGCTTCACGTCGTGCAGCATAACGGATAGCAAGTTCTAATGCCGCGCGCCCTAACCCAATTGCTCCTGCAGCCGAGGTAAGTCGTTCAGGCACCATCATAGCATTGAAAATATCCGTAGCACCATCCAATTTTCCAATCAGGTTCGTTTTAGGCACTTCGAGATCCTTTAGGACAATTCGGGCCGCTCCC
>JABXGX010000120.1 GCA_016550405.1 archaeon
ATGACCCGAAAAACCATCATTCTCGAAGATAATGAACTCGCTCATCTAACCACAAAAGGCGCAATGGTCAGCCGATTAGATGAAACCGGTTCACTCACACAACTTCCTCTTCGGCCGCCAACTATCGTTGACTGGACAATTGACATGGCTCAAAAAGGCGGTTATCCCCATTTTATGCTAAAAGAAATTCACGAGCAACCACGAGCACTTAGTGATACTCTTCGGATCCGACAGGATGACCTTGAAGCTTTCGCAAATCTCCTAAACAATCACAAGAACATCATTACAATCGCCGCAGGAACATCATTCCATGCAACGCTAGCTGCAAAGTATATGTTCTCGCAAATAGCCAATCGGCTTATCCACGGAGTTATCGCTTCTGAAGGATCAGATACAGCAGCAAAAAGCTTAGGTGAGGAGACTGCTGTAGTGGCAGTCACACAATCAGGCGAAACGATTGACACAATCCATGCTGTCAAACACCTCAAGAAACAAGGAGCGAAAATCCTAGCAATCACAAACACAGTCGGTAGCTCCATTACTCGACTTTCCGACTCTGTTCTCTATACCCAAGCAGGTCCCGAAATCGGAGTCGCAGCAACAAAAACATTTGCGACTCAATTAGCAACACTCGCACTTTTGTCAATATCTTTAGGCGTCATGACTGGTGCCCAAAGGAAAAAAGAAAGCCAAGAATTAAAGGCGGCACTCAATCAATTTCCCAATCAAATAGAATCTGTTATTCGAAATCAAGAAAGTATGATTAAGGAAACCGCTCAGGAGTACATCACAAAATCAAATTTCTTCTTTCTTGGACGAGGTATAAGCACACCTACAGCGATGGAAGGTGCACTGAAAATCAAAGAAATTGCCTATGTTCATGCAGAAGGGTATCCTGCTGGGGAATCTAAACATGGTCCCATTGCTCTTGTTGAAACCGGTTTTCCCATTGTGTTCATTGCCCCGAATGATGCAACTCGTCGGCGCCTTGAAGGAAATATTATGGAAATGAAGGCTAGAGACGCACAAATCATTACCCTATGCCCAGAAGATGATCAGGAACTCATCACCCTAAGCGACCATGCCATAACACTACCTACTCTCCCCTCCCTCTTCTTCTCACCAATAAGCTATGTTGTACCACTCCAACTACTAGCCTACTACGCCGCAATCTTACGAGGACACAACCCAGACCAACCGCGAAATCTAGCCAAAGCTGTTACTGTCCTTTGACACAAAGAGTTAAAGCATCACGTTGGTTAGTTCACAATACCACAATATTAGGTGTAAAGATTTGGCTCGATGCCCAGAATGCGCAGGGACGATGAAATACGATCCCAAGAGCAGCCGTCAAGTATGCCAACGATGTGGGCTTGCTGTATCCCGCGCAGAGCTCGACCGACTTTGGGATGAACAGCGTTCCTCTTTTCGAAAAGATGATACGGAAAGAGAAAAGTCTCAACGACGTCGTGACTATCTTGATTGGTGGCTCGGAAAGAAAGGAAAAGAAAAACAAAAGAAGTAATTCAACTTCTACGTGCTCCTCGCTGAGTTAGTTTTACGTGAGGGTGGAAAATCCTTTTATGGGCGGCAACTTCTGTTCGTGCAGTGAATCGGCTAGTCTTCCCTGATTGACTGTTTCGAGGGTGCGCACGTGGGCGAGAATATCATCGAAAAGGCATTATTGGGTGCTTCAGTGTTTAAAAATGAGGAAACCCTTCACCCTGCATTTGTCCCTCCTGAACTCCCAAATCGTGAAAATCAGATAGTCCGGTTGAGTCATACATTCAAGCCCTTACTCAACAAAGATGGTGCTTATGCAGTAAACGTCGCTGTTGTTGGTAAGCCAGGAACAGGAAAAACTGTCTCAATCCGTTATTTCGGGAGGGGACTCGAAAAAGCAGCGGCAAAACGTGGTATCAAAATTAGGTTCGAATACTATGATTGCTTTATGTTTCGGACAAAAAGTGCAATTCTTCGGGACCTACTCACAGAGCGTTTCAAAGTCACAAGTCGTGGATTTTCTGATGAAGAAATCACGACAATGATTAACCGACGGCTTTCTCGGGAAAACATAAGATTAGTCTTATGTCTCGATGAAGCATATTTACTTGGGCAAGACTTACTCAGTATTATTCACGCGAGTGAAGTAGCTAAACACGGAGAAGCATTCATCTCTACTCTGATAGCCTGTCGTATTGTCGATTGGCAAAACACACTTAGTTTTCCCCTTTCAGGTCGGCTTCATGACCGTATTGATATGCCCGCATATGACCAAGAAGAACTTTATAAAATATTCAAATACCGAACAGAATTAGCCTTCCACAAAAACGTCGTTCCAGATGAGATTGTTCGCATGGTTGCTAACATCGCCGCATCAACACAAAATGCGCGACATGGTATTGAAATGATGTATCTAGCTGGAAAGGCTGCAGATCGGTTTAATGTACGTCCAATCACACCAGACCTGATTCGTAGAGCAAAACAAGAGGTCTACTCAGAATTACGGTCTGATGTCCTCTATGGTCTCCGTGACCAAGAAATCCTCGTGCTCGCTGCACTTACCCGCGAATTGAAAGCTAACAAATCCAGTTCAACCACTATCGTGAAAGTATACGATCGATATCAAATCATTTGTGAAGAATTTGGAGTAAAGAAACAGGCTCTTCCTACTTTTCGAAAAACTATTGATGCGCTTGTAACGTTAGGCATCATTGGCAAAGTGGTAGAAGGAATCGGGACTGGGAAACGAGGACGTCGTGCCCGACTAACCTTAATGGACATCCCTGTAGAAGTATTCGATGAACGTGTTGGTGAAATCCTACAACGCCGTCAATCACTTGATAGCAACTTTGACTAAATAAGAAAGGCGAGAAGATTCATGACACCTAAAACCATGAAAGATGCGCTCGGGTTTCAATACAAGAACGCAACCGTTACGGTTATTGCTACAAAGACTCTTGACGAATTTACAATAAACGATACCTTGTTCGGTCCTGTGGAAAAGGGTCGGGAATTTGCTGTTCCACGATGGGTCGCCAAGGTGTTAGCCTCAACTAATGCTGCCAGAATGAAAGCACCAGATTTAGGAGTCCCCGATCTGCAAAAAGCTCTTTGGCGGGAAACAGGAGAACCGGTCCTCCAGACATTGGCTCCTAACTATTATTTCCAAGTTCGGTCCGCAATTGAACACCTTTCACAACAAAACCAGAAAGCCCCGAACGATGTTCGGGTTGCCGCTCAAACAAAACTGGAAACGTTACTTCGTGACCTAATTGACAGTCGACTACTGAAAATAATGAAATTATCCTTACGCGATGAAAGACTCCGAGAAACGAAAAAGAAGATGACCGAAGAAGAACAATGGCTCTTTGATAGACTCGTTATCCTTTTACGCAATTGGCAAAAGGATGTAATGGAGATAGAGGCTAGTGACTGAAGAA
>JABXGX010000002.1 GCA_016550405.1 archaeon
ATTCGAAGAAAGTGTGTAATGATTGAAGTCCGGCCAATTGATATCACTGGTAAGAATTACGCGACCCTGTCCAAAGGTTTGACTAGAAATCATGATATTCGACGCAATCCGCCCAATCGAATAAGCTAACCCAGTAACATTGATGTATCCATAGTATTCCCAATTCAAATTTGCAACCGATTCTGTGGTTGGGTGCAAATCAAAATCGCTCACAATGTCAAGCGCTGAAGCACCAAGACTTGTATTCATTTCCATGTCAAAGTTATTCAACAAGAAGTTAATTCGAAGATCAGGGTTGAGGAAGCCACCGCTCAACGGATTTTCACCCATAATGAGTGCGCTTCCACCACCACTAACCCAGTTGTTAAATGCAGTACGATCGCTGGTAGTGTAATCAGCATCAGGTGCACAAATGATGAGCACATCATAAGGACCAAGACGGGCGAGGGTAAAGTTCCCAGAAGCCGAGGGATAGAGCTTGTCAAAGGTGTATTGGCGGTTCACGAGGTTGTCACGATACTGATAGTAAAATCCTGGAAACAGAGTAAGAGTATCCCATGAATCAACACCAAGGCGTGGGGCATGCGACAAATCGTATACAACACGCGCCTTGGGTCGTGGACAGAGCCAATCGCAGGCATCCACTACTAGGTCTTCCATATTTGCAGGAACGGGTCCCAGTAAGGGGGCTTGCACAAAGCGTCCGCCCTTCGTGCTGGAATCATAAGCGACAAGGCTCGCCCAATTCGGATAACCGGTCTTATAGGCAAGACGTACAACTTCGCCGGCAGCGGACGTGGCCCCAAGGGCACTCCAATCAAATGCGCCATAATCCATGTTTGTTGTATTCAGAAGTTGATTCACCTGATAGGCTTTCGTCACTGGGTGACGAACTTGAACTTCATGCTGGCTAACAAACGGGCTATAGGTCCAATAGACTCCATAATTTTCATTCCCTTCGGATTCATGAGGAAGAATACCAGCATAACAGACATAGCTGATGGCACTATCGAAGCTGAGGATGCCACCACCGCCCAACCAAAATTCTTTGATTTGATTGACGATACGTTCTCGGGGTAGGTTATCGGGTATGATTAGCACATCAAACCTACTGGTCAATAATTGATGATTCGCAATATTGTCTGTGGTTAAGTTCGTGACCTGATAGCCAGCACCTAAGAGCACAGAGGAGAGGTTGTCCAGTCCATTGAATGCCAATGCTCCAGTTGTCGCATATGATGGACGCGTTAGATTGGATTCAGTGTATATGGCAACACGAACCGTCCGTGGAACCTGTGGAATCGGTGGAACACTAGAAAAACTGGTTGGCTGCGAAGCAGATGTTGTATCAACAGCATGTGCTTCAGACGAAAGAAGTGGAACAACAGGCACAATGAACAGTGGAGTAAATAGGGATACTAGTAACACTACTGAAATTAGCCTAGAATTTCTCATAACAGAATTCTCCCAAAAAGGGGTTAATATCAAATAGAGGAGCTAGCATAAAAACGCACCGCAAGCGTCTAATATATTTTCGGTGAAATTTAGCAAAACCCCCCGATTTCCTGAGGAATTAATGCGAAACAAACGCGTTCACGTCGTTTTCTAAGAATTGCATAGACGTCTTCGAAATTAGGGGAAAAAGTGAATAACACCCTGGAAAAGTTGTTTCTCTATAAATAAAAAGGGTGAGAAGGAAGCGAGGTTACTTCCTTCTGTGACGTCGAACGAGAACTCCTAGACTAAGCGTTAGAAGTAATCCCAATACGATTGCTTCAACTGGAAAGCCGGGAATGGGTGGTGGTGGGGGTGCTTGTGCAGTGACGCGAATCAACCAGGTGTCAGTTACTCCGGCACCGAAACTTTCGGTTGTGCCTACGATGAGGAACCCGTCAGTGCTAACATCTATTATGGAATTTCCAATGTCAAACTCGGTACCTCCAAAGGTGTAATTGATCAGTGGGGTTCCACTGGTATCGGTGAAAATCAACCACACATCTTCAACACCTGCACCCGAGCTGCCGGTAAACCCGGTAATAGCAAAGCCGCCCGTACTAGTCTCAACCAAAGATTGCCCTTCATCAAGGCTAAGACCCCCAAAGGTCTGATTCCAGACATGGTTTCCATTAGCGTTCGTTCGAATTAGCCAAAGATCTGTCGCTCCCGCGCCAAAGCTTTGGGTTCGCCCCGCAATTGCAAAACCACCGGTACTCACTTCAATAAGCCCATGCGCTGAATCTGAGGTTAACCCGCCAAAGGTTCGACTCCACAATTCATTACCATCCGCATCGGTACGAATCAGCCAAACATCGGAGGAGCCAGACCCATAACTTTGTGTTGCTCCGATAATAGCAAACCCGCCTCCACTGACTTCAACCAACTCCCTCCCTACATCTGAGCCAATGCCACCGTATGTCTTGTTCCACAATTCATTACCATCCGCATCAGTACGAATCAGCCAAACATCATCAGATCCTGCGCCCAAACTAGCCGTCCGACCGGATATCGCGAACCCACCTGTGCTTACTTCGATAACCGACCAGCCCCATTCGTCATATGTTCCCCCAAAGGTGTGGTTCCACAGATGGTTACCACTTGCATCCACACGAATTAACCAGGCATCAAAATCCCCCATTCCAAAGCTTTCGGTTTCCCCAGAGAGGACGAAGCCACCGGTGCTTACCTCTAGTATATCCCAGCCAATATCATCGAGTACGCCGCCATAGGTATGGCTCGATTGAGCGTTTCCGTTGTCGTCAGTCAGGATTAACCAGACATCATTAGCAGTAGGACCAGCACCCCCACCAGTCGAACCGGTGATAGCAAAGCCGCCGGTACTTACCTCCACTACGGAGGTGCCTCGATCATAATTTGCGGTGCCATAGGTCCAATTCCAGGGTGAGAAAAACTCCTGAGCTCTCACAATCTGAGACCTCAATAGAGGCTCCTCAGAGTTTTGCTCACTCATTAAAGAGAGTTGAAATGGTATAATCATTAACGAAAGGAGTAAACAAATTACTAATCCCGTCGAAACCCGAAGCATACATCCCAAAAGTCATACCTCGTAAGGACTCACCACTATTTTCTATTTAAATATTCAAAAAACGCAATCTAGAGCGCCCCCTTGATCAAACTCAATGATTTGGTGTAAATCATCTTTCATATCCTTTGTTAGAAATCACAACTATGTCTTCGAAATTAAAAAGAAATAGCGGATAACGCTCAAAGAACGAACTGGTTCAGTCCCAGGAGCCGATAATCGCCGCTGTTACTCATGTCATCTGCGGTTTTCTAATTGAACATCCATGTCTCGTTAGCAAGTTACAAAGCTTTTTACAAGAAATTTCTCGATTTGCTCCAGAATTAAGAGTTTCTAGCATATTTTTTGAGTTGGAGAATATGAAAAAGGATCGGC
The DNA here is from genome assembly GCA_016550405.1 of archaeon. Next base: position 3,416 of record JABXGX010000002.1, read on the forward strand.
AAAAAATCTATCACGCTCTTAACCACCCGATCCGCCGACGAATAGTCGAACTCTTAGATTCCCAAGAAGTGCTAGGGTCCACTGAACTCAAAGAACTCCTAAACCTTGGACCAGGAAAATTATATTATCATCTTGACAACCTTGGAGGTCTAATTGAACAGACTGAAGACCATAAATATCGGCTCAGTACAAAAGGCAAAGAAGCATACAAGCTCCTCAGCACCAGCAACACGCTTCACGTGAAAGGCAGGGTCACATCTCAGACACCTTTCACCAAGCTTTATACTGTACTCAAATTCGCATTCTTATTTGACTGGCTTTGGCCGCACCTCAATGACAATTGGCGACGACAAATCCCGATAGCCATTCTCTTTTTGATATTTGGCGCCTTGATGGGCTTTGTTTCTGGTCTTCAACCAATTCTCCTTTTTTATGTCCCTCAAAGCCTAATTCTGCCCTTTTCGATTGGTCAATTTCTCTTGAATTGGACGACTCTTTTTGTTCTTATTGCCTTGTTATGTCTAGCTTTATTTCAAAGAAAAACTGGAAACGCCAATCTCTTTACAGGCATAGTAATCTCCGCAATTCCCTTCGTGATCTTTGCTACCGTCTGGTTTCTTAATGATAGCCTTCAATGGCAGTTGGAATTCATTTGGTTTGGATGGCTATTACGAGGCTTTTTCTTGTTTAGTCAAGCATGGACACTTGCTATCCTGACGGTTGCTGTGAGTCATGCCAAAATATTGCGTTTAGATAAAGCTGCATTCGTGAGCTTTATTGTGGCCTATCTGAGCATTGCTGCGTTGCTTCTTTTGAATTTAGGTTTTTGAGAGTCAAAAAGAGTTGACTTTTTGCCAGTCAAGAAAAATTGACTGTCAAGTTCTGATGAGTCAAAAAAACTTGAAATAAAAGATTAAATCGGCAGAATACGGCTATTTTCCTGTAAAATCGCAAAATAAGCGATTAGAGGTGATTTAAAATGAAGAAACTAGCAATGATATTCCTACTATTAGTGATTCTCTCTAGCTTCTACCTATTTCAAGTGAATGGCAGTAGTAACGGTGACGACGACGATGATGGAATCGACGACCACATTGAGGACGCCGAAGAACGCGAACTGCACATAGAAACAGAGGATAGCATGATAACGGTTCACTCCGAATTTGCTAATGAACCCAATGAAAACGAGTTCGAAATTAGCTTTGCCACTAATGAGGGCATCAAGCTGGAACTTGGATATAGCACAGAAATCAATGCCAGCGAATATGAACTCGAATTAGAAGTTAAATTCGAGCAGTTAGTCGAATTCATTGATCAAAACGCTGATGGCACTTATAATCTTGGAGAAGCCGTTTCCGGAGGCATGATCGATCTTACTTCACGCAATTACAGTGACCCAATACTCACCCAAATTACATCAGACGATGGAGAACTCGGATACCAAATCGAAGCGCACATAATCAACGAAAGTTACACCTTTCAGATTATTGCAAATATCTTTCCAACCTATGCGGTCCTCAACGAGTCTTTCATTCATCCAACCGAGATGAAACTTACCATCGTTATCGAGAACTTCCCGTATCAAGAAGATGGAGCACTAGCATTAATTGCTGAGGCTAGCTCTGAACGAGAGATTAAGACCGAAATCCAAGGAACCGAAGAAGAAATCGAAATTCACTCTAACACTATCAGTAGCTACTATTCTTGGCTCAAAGAAGCCCGTGTTGACGGAGACTCCGTCCCGGTCAATTCCTCAGTAATTGACTCAGCAGAGGGCGCACTCATTGTGTTGAGCTATCCACATGGAACGAACATTCTTCATGATCCGAAACTTGGAATCGCAGCCCTACCCCTCACACCGTTTCCTCTGATTACGCCAGAGATTGTACTTGGAACTGCCATCATAACAATCGCGTTAGTAGCAATCGCTATAATCGCAATTCGCCGTAAAAGGACACCATAACCTCAAATTGATGGCTTAAAGTGTCCTTTCGGCTCTTTCTTTTTTAGCACAAGACAACATGTAAGTCTTCGATAAGCATACATGTGAACATCTAAGGAACTCGAAAACCACTTGGAGTACTCAATCGTAGGTAAAACTACTGTCACAGACAAGGAAGGGCAACACCTATAAACACTCTCGCGTTTCCCCTTTTTGTTAGCAAATAGGATTGAGTTTCGTTTTTTGAAAAACTTTAGCTTATCGTGCTAGGCAGCTATTCCCCTGAATAACATTCTCTGGAACAGCACGGTTGCGTGACACAGCCACCTATCCCTGAGAGATAACCCCATCTCAACGCAAGTGAATCGAGGTGAACAGTATGGAAAAAGGAACCGTCAAATTCTTCAACGCCGACCGAAACTTCGGCTTCATCGAACGGAACACCGGACCAGATGTCTTTGTGCATGGTAGTGAAGTCGAAGACGCCCGTCTGCTACGAGAAGGTGACCACGTCAGCTTCAAAGTCGAACAAGGCGACCGTGGCCCCAAAGCCACCAATGTTACGATCGAATAAACCACACATTCACCCCACAACCAAATCAATCTCAGTGCTCTAACTTCAATCGAATTGTTCTCAAAATCCACTGAAAAGAAGAACCCGGGATTGATTTGCTACCCATGTTACATTACAGGAGCTGAAAGAATATGAACGAAGAATCAGATACTGAAAAACAAGAAGAAGGCCGCGTGATGCGGGATCTACATCGACGCCCTCGCTCGCGCAAGAACCGCGAATATGTGCTAATCTCCGGTGAACGCGTCAAACGAACGGATATCGGGTGGTCTGAAGAGTACGAAAACGAGGATAAAGAAGAATAGATTAGAGCGAGTTGTCGTTGTTATCTCTGCAGTTACACCACTGATGCCCATGCACTGGATTCAATTTTGAAACGAACCGCAAGATGATCAAAGAATTAGATTTGATAACGTGAAACGAACGCGTTCACGTCGTTTTCTAAGAATTACATATACGTCTTCGAAATCCTATTTTCAGGAAGATAAACCATCTAAAATCGGTTTACAGCAATACCCGTTGCTCATATCGGTTTATTTAAAATGAGATGGAGATGAGAAGGCGTGGAAGACTGCTGATGAAAAAGCAACGTTTGTTTTCTATTATTGTTGTCATTATTTTTACTCAATTGGCATTTTCCTCATTCTTTGGCACAGGAGCACAGGGTCATCGAATTGGTCAATCGTCGAACATCGTTAAACAAACACCCACTACTCCCTTTGATAACATTATCTTAATGATTGGTGACGGCATGTCTTGGGGGCAAATAAACGCTACTAAGAAGTGGCTGGGCACACCGGCGACACTGACACTGGAAGAACTCACTTACTTGGGCGATATTGAAACTTTTTCCTTGAATTCGCCAGTAACCGATTCTTCTGCGGCAGCAACTGCTCTTGCCACAGGAAATCGCACCGACAACGGAATGGTGGGAATGTTACCGAATGGCGACCTACTCCTTACAATTCTTGAAGTAGCGGAGAGATTGGGCAAAGCAACAGGCTTAGTCACAACTTCCCCCATTACTCATGGGACACCAGCTGCTTTTTCAGCTCACGTTCCTGATCGTGATAATCAAGATGAAATCGCCCAGCAACAGCTCGTTCAAGGTATTGAGGTCTTGCTGGGTGGCGGAATGCGTTACTATTCACCCCTTTTAGAAACTGCAGAAAGTTTGGGTTACCAGATCGTTCAGAATCGAACAGCTATGCTTGCAGGAGTAAATGAGAACTTTTTGCTAGGACTTTTCGCAAATGAGCAGATGAATTATGAATATGACCGCAACCCGTTGATTGGACCTCATATTTCTGAAATGACTAACATTGCTCTTCAGATCCTTGATCGAGATACCGATGGCTTTTTCCTGATGGTCGAAGGGGCCCTCATCGACTATGCATCCCACAGTATGAACATTAATCGGACCATCGGAGAAACTATCGCGTTCGATGAAGCCATTCAGGTAGCCTTTGAATACGCCCAACAGACTGCACGTACGTTGCTCATTGTCACTGGTGACCACGAAACTGGTGGCCTTTGGGTAAACATGTCCGCCCCTACTTTGGAATATCACTTCTCAACTACCATTCATACAGCCGCCCCGGTTCCCGTCTTTGTCTACTATAACGGCGCAGCGACTTTGCCTACTTTTACGCACCACATTGATATTGGTCAATACATGTTTAGCATTATAGGTCAATTAACTCCACCCCCCATTAATCCTGTAATGCTAGGACTTGCCATCACATTAATCATAGTTATTATCATTCTAGCAACCGCTCTGGGAGTACATATCCGACGAAAAACCACTAAACCCGAATAAATCAATGATAGGAAACAAATCTATCTTTCACATCATTGGGAAGAAATTGCATCTAAGTCTTCGAAATTAGGAGGAAAGGCGAATAACACCCTGGAAAAGCTTCCTCGTAATAAAAGAGGGACGAAGGAGGCAATGCTAGTTCCTTCTGTGACGCGACTCTGAAGAAAGAAAAGAGGGGTTCGGAGGCCCCTCATCTCTATTGGGCTGTTCGTCGTCGCCTAAAGTACACGATTACTACCACAATAACCACTACAGCAACAATGATTCCAATAACAATCGGAGCCCAAGGTAGTGGGGTTAGAACCGCATTGTCTACGACGATGTTATCGATCATTGTCCATGTATCAAACCACAACCACAGGACCTCAGATGTGGTGATGTCTGTGTCCACTCCCTGTATGATTAGAGCACCGTTGTGGTATACTGAGAATAAACCCTCTGTAGTCCTAGTTACATCGATGTGATGCCAACCGGCAGCAGGTACAGTAGGCGGAATAATACTACCGATTGTAAACCCAGACCCATTAATCCACTTTCGAAGCTCTATAGTGATATCGGAGCCTCCCGGCCAATCAAGTACAACGAAGTACACAGTATTATTGTCCTGATGATCCAAATCAGATACATCGTTACTCATGAATTCAAAAGTAGCTGATGCTCCAAGTTCAGCTTGGGTCAAATTGAATTGGATATCGAAACTCCATGTCCCAGATGCTACCTCACTTGGATGACTTATTACACCTTCATTGTCGATTGATGGGAGCATCTGTAGATAATTATTGGCAGCGGACCAATTTGAGCCGCTCCAACCGTATGCCCCACTCCAGATATTATGGTTGACCACGATGGTCCATCCATCATAGTTCCCATCGTTGAAGTCATCAGCCCAAATCACGGCGCCTCGACATGGTTGGGGACAAAAAGCCATCCAACAGAGGAGCACCACGATACCTAGTCCAGCTATCTTGTAATCCAGTCTCTCTACCATAGCAAATACACCTCCAGTATTCGGTTATTTTCTGACCTCAACTTAATTTCGAAGCCAGATTGATCTTACCCTCCAATTGACCGCTGAAACCTGTTCAGCGAGCAATCAATTAGACTCTATTCAACTCGCGTTATATAAATTGCTTCTCGCCACTCACCAATTCACACCACTAAAACCAAAGTAACTAAGATGTGAACCAAACCATCTTTCATGTCATTAGTTAGGAAGTATATGTAAGTCTTCGAAACCATTCTAAAGAGCATATAATCCTCTATAATGAACTATGCAATTTTAAAAAGCGGGTGCGCTCGATTCACCTTTCGGGTTTGTTCGAAAATTACTTGACCCCAAGCCGCATCGACCATAGCTACCATCGGGAATACGGCGTTGGCGTTATCCACTGGCCCATATAGGATGAAATCTGCTCCAGCCGTTGTGGCGAATACTGCTACTGCGGCTATACCTGTTTCACGAAGATTGCTTCTGAACTTGGTGGTCAATCCCCCCCAAGTTTCGATTGCATTATGGGATCCACACCCACAAACCATTCCAAACTGGTCTTTCAATTCCATAATTGTTTTACTGGCTATACCTAGGCTCGGAACATCGAGAACACACGTATCGACTAGCTGTTTAGTTATTCCACACTTTTGAGCTACATCAACAAGTCCATTCCCTTCGGAATTTTTAATGACTTCAATTCGACCTGAAGTCGTTACGAGTTGAGGATCTAAGGCGAGTAATATAGCTTGTTCAACACGAAGATGCTGAAGCCTTTCGAGTTCCTCTTTGGTTGACTTTGGTGAAAGCGAATTGTAAATCACTCGACTAAGAAGCCCAATTTCTTCTGCATACTCGATTGCTGCAATGCGAATAGAAGGCACCGATGAATCTAGTAGAAGTGGACAATTCGTTGTTTCCGCAACAAAATCGATGTATTGTGTTAGGACTTCTTTCGAATCAATCACGACATCCAACATGCAGGGATTGCCAGTTTTTTCCATCATCTGGTCTTGTGTTTCGATTAACTGTTGAGCCTTTTTCCGATTAAAGTGACCTTCTTTAGCATCTGAGACGATTTTGTGGCCATGATAGAATATGCTTCCAATCAACACTGTAGGGACGTCACCTGGTTGGCCACCAATCTGCACTCCATTAATTTCAAAAGACTGTTGTGTCGCACTGAAATGAGTCATTTTCCAAATACTCCATAATTAATAATCCCGCAGCTTCGCAGCGGTTTCGAACATCGTGGTAATATTTTCTGGTGGCACCTCTGCAGTGATATTGTGGATATTTGATGCGATGTATCCCCCTCCCGGTTTGAGACATTCCATGTTATGTTGTACTTCTTTTTCAATTTGGTTTGGTGTTCCGAAGGGAAGAATATGTTGTGTGTCACAAAGCCCACCCCAGAAGGTAATCATATTGCCAAACCGTTTTTTGAGACTACACGCTTCCATGTCAGCGGCCCCCACTTGCACTGGATTCACAGCATCATAGCCGATTTCCGAAAAATGAGGAATGAAATTTACTATAGAGCCACAGCAGTGGTAATTAATTTTGATGGGGGCAAGGGCATGGAGGGTTTGGGCGAAGCGTTGCTCAATTGGCTTGATTAACGAAGCATAGGTTTCTTGGACATTCATAATGGGTCCTGTTTGTTCGGCTAGATCACCATTGACCGCAATTATGTCAACGTAGTATTGGTCACCAAACTTGATTTCGTTAAGAAACGTTGTTGCATAATCTGTCCAGTATTTTTCCAATTCTTCCATTGCAGCCACAATCAGTTGTGGATTTCGACGTAAAAGAAGCAACGTTTTGGTAAATCCGAAGAGGAACGTGGTATATTCATAGATACAACCTAGTGGTGGAGCCGCAACCGCAAATTGGGTGGTTTCACGTAACTTCTTTGCCTGTTCACGTAACCCTTTCAAAGGTGTCCGGTCTGTGCCATCTGGCCAGTCATATTCTCGAATCTCTTGAACACTCTTTACTTCACTTAGTGGATTAATACAGGGATCATAGAAGAGAATATCTTCGACTTTTTTCTCTGCGCGGTCACCCCAAAAGACCCCAAATTGGTCCCAAACACCTTGGTATGCGCCCTCCTTTTCCAAAGGGAAGTCCTCTGCAAATAATGAACTTGGTGGACGAAGCCACCGAATGTCGATCCCGAAGTGCTGGAGCAGCTCTTCGCATGGATATACGATTTGCTGGATGAAATCACAGTATTGGATATTGTCATTTGAAATGCCAAGATAATTGAGCAGGCGTTTGTACGCTTTAATGTGAATTCCCGATTGGTTTCCTCCAAAATCAATTGGAACCATATCGGGTTCGTGGTGGTTGAATGCCGTTATGACACGCGTTCTCGAATCCATTTAATAACCACCAAGTTTTTCGGTCAATGCCTTCGCGATTTCCAGATTTCTCGACACTAAATCAAGGGGATCCCAAGGCCATTCACAGCCCGCGGCAAACATATATCGTCCATTGGGTTTTCCTGCTTCAATCGTTTGAGTGATTTTCTCGGTAATAACATCTGGCGTGTTAGCGCGGATGTTCAAAAGACTGGTGTTCAGGTTTCCACGAATGCACACCTGGTTTCCAATCTTTTGTTTTGCCATAGCCAGATTGACTTGGTAATCAAGGTCGAGTATTGACGCACCCGATTTCGCAACCAGTTTTAACATGTCATTATTATCAGGATCTATTGATGAGGTGTCACCACAGACATGATAGAGGACTGGTACGTGTTTCTGGATGGCTTGGAATAGCTTCTGCGTGGTTTCAAGGCAAGATTCTTTGTATCTTTTCGGACCTATCTGTGACACCGCGGAGTCACCTGCACCAATGATATCTGCACCTGCTTCAATTTGCATCTTTGCAAACTCAAGTTGAACAGGAACTATGCGGCGCATTAGTTTCTTGATCTGTTCTGACCAATCAGGTTCTCGACCGAGCTTTAGAATTTCCATCATCCCAAACAGACAACACACTTCCGCAAAGGGGGCTTCAATCCACCCCACAATACATTGGGATTCACCAACTTGCTCGCTGAGAAGCTTAACTCCCCTTACACGATCTTGAATGCGTGGTGCCGAGTTGAGATCTGGCGATTCGAACGAGTCAAAGTCTTGGAGCTTCAGGTGCTTGCCTGCTACTGGTGTGTGACCTGAAAAATCGACTTCAACGCCCCATGCGCTGGCTTCTCGATACGCATCGGTCGAAACATGCACGTGATCTATGCCAAAGGTCTTCGCACATTGGATATGTGTACGGGCTAGAACCTGTGCATTTTGGCAGTAAGTTTGGCTATAGTCAATTCCTTCAATGGTTGCAGCTAAGTGCATGATGAATGGGTTGAAGGGAATCTTTTCTGGTGTTCCATCAATGGCAGCAAGGGTTAAATCGCGGGAATTCAAAACGCCACAACCCACTTCAAAGGATTATCAGGGGAACTTGATCCAGTAATAACAAGGCGGGTGCCTTCCCAAATCAGTTTTTCTTCTTTACCATTGATTTCTAGTTTTGTGATTCGGTCTCGTTCCTCTTGAGAAAGGTTTATTGTAATTCTCCAAGTTCCTGGCTCTTTTGGTGCATATTTACCGCTATACCCTTTGGGTGTTCTTTCAAAATCGAGCAGAGCTGAGGCGAAGCGATATTCTTCTTTGGGGAGAGTGGGTGAGATATCAATTCCTTCACATGTGAATTCAACCCCAATTAGCTTGGATGTAGTGTAAAGTGGCCACGCATGCGGATGCATATTCATCACGGGGAAATCAGTGTATTTTACACCGAGAAACTCTAACCCTGTTTGGCCTGGGGTATCCGCCAACTCGGAATTGTAGGTATCAGGTCCACTCCATATCCCATACCAGATTTCAGGGTATGTTTCGGCGTGCAGAGCTAAGCTGTTGCGTTTCCATTCATCCCAGGCTAATTCTCCGTTTACACGGGCAAGGGCCCAAATGAGGGTTCCATTGATGGAGGGCCAGATTCCAGCATTTGTTCCTATACCGGGTGCACTGGTTCGTTCATTCAGAGGTTTGCTCAGGAGCATGGCTCCAAGCTTCGAAGGTTTTCGTACTAGTTTATCAATAGACTTTAGCAGCTTTTCAGATTGGAACGCATCAGCCGCGCCACCTATGATTGCCCATGGTTGTGGCTCTAACCACATTTCATTGAGACCAATCCATCCAAGCTCCTCGGTGAGCCAAGCTCGCTTAAACCAGCTTCCCGTCCATTGTTGATGAACTCCTTCACGTTGTGATTGAGCTAATTTCTGGATCTTTATAGCTGAAGCTGTATCACCTGCACACCTCAAAAGCCGAGAATAGATATCCAAGACATAGCTTGCCATGGCAGCATTCAACACGCTCTCTCCCTGTCGTTGTACTGCCTCTTTCGGATCCTCGAGGTGTTCAACACCTTCTTGTAAACCAAGTACAACTTCATCATTCCAGTCACCATTAGAGAGGCGTAGTAATCCATGTTTTCCGGTTCCAGTCGTTTCGACAAGATGTGTGTAACACCGGTGTAGAAGAGTTCGAATGCTTTCACGTCCAGCGGAGGGACCAAAGATTGGGTAGGTCTGTACTTCTTCGTCAAGAAAAGCTAGATCCCGTGTTGCTAACACATATTCGCTTGCTAACCAGAGTAACCACAGCTCTTGATCACTTGGTTGAAAAGGCGCGGGCATATACATCCCACTTCCCGTAATTCCGTAAGGAATTCTTCCCTCGGGTGTCACGGTTTTCACCGTATACTTGAGAATTGATTTAACAATCTGTGGCTCATTGTAGATGAAGGGTAATGCGTGTTGAAGTGGATCTCGAGCGGCCCCTTGGAACCCAAGGAGATACTGGTACACATGGCCTTGGGATAAAATATGTTCATTAAAGAAGCTGTCAAAGGTGAGATTACCACGCAGATAGTAATTATGCCACATAACCTCACGACTAACCCAAGGCTCATCGCCAACCGAAAAATGAATTTGTTGTTGAACCCAGTGTTCACTGGATTCTGCTAGCAAGGCTGATGGGTTTTCTCCATACTTCGCTATTAAGTTGTCAAGCTGAGCGCCTTTAGGGAGGTAGCCGAAGGCAAAGTACAGCGTTTGGTGTTCACCTGCACCTAAATTGAGTTGGCGCTCAAGAAAGAATCCCTGTGATGTTTCGGGTTCCGATGGCAGTTCTGATAATTTCTGTTGTAGTTTTTCTGGAGCCTGCACTCCGCCTGCTCCAAAGAACAATGAGGCATTCGTTGTATAATCGTCAAATGGAGCATCCAAGGACACCAGAAATACAGAGGGAGGCGATGTGTCTTCGAGCACAGCTTCTTCGACCGGAAATTCGACCGGTCCACCTGTAAGCGCTTTACCCGCAGGAGAACCCAAGTAGAGATTGATTAATCTCCATTTTTCCTCATCGTCAGGATCAGGGCCCGAAAACTGTTGTTGGTCTAATAGACCCTGTTTTTTACCAATCACAGAAAAATTATGTTCAAATCGGTTTGCGAATCGTCGCCGAAACTCAGGAGCAGGGCGACTCATGGGTGGTGGGGCCAAGGACATCATGAAAGCTTTGTAAGAGAACTGATAGAGTTGGCAACCCCAATATTCAACCCATCTAAGATCTACTGGGTTATCCCGGTTGTTGCGGATAGTTACTTGCGAAATGAGCACCGGGTCATCACCAAATGGAGCAAACAGGGTTTGTTCGACTGTCAACCCGTGTCCTTGAACGGTTTTTTGATAATATCCGATTCCAAATATTCTGTCAAAGACTTCGGCAGCTCCGGAATAGAATGTGCTTAGGGTTACGCTGCCATCGGTGAGGTAGCCAAAGCCTCCGCCGTATTGGTGGCTATCAGGATCATAGTCATTAAGGTATTTGGGACTGCCTTCATCCTGTCGGATTTGGATGTAACCATAATTGGAAGCCACGCCAACGAAGCGATCATTTCCCACTTGGTGCATGTGATCCGTGTTTGACCGCCAAGTCTCGCTCATGGGGGTTATTGCCTTGGGGTCCGTGAGTTGATTACACGTATAATGGTATGCTGGTAGTCCGAAGGCATCTTCAATCCATGTGCCAAAATAGCCAGAACCAAAGGGTTTCTTGTTTCGAGACAACCGTAACACTCCTTGAAGAAAAATATCTAGAACTGATAATCTCTTATACATTGAGATATACTATGCGCTAAAACAACCTTTTCGCAAGGAGATATGCTGTATTGGCATCCGACGATATTACAAAAATGCTGGTAGATTTGGATGTGGACAATATCGCTGGAGCCGTTCAATCCGAACTGAACGCTGGAACTAGCCCAAATGACATTTTGAGCGCCCTTACGAAAGGGTTAGATGAAATTGGGCACTTGTATGAAACCAAAGGGATTTTCCTGGTTGAACTGGTCCTCGCGGCTGAAACCATGAAAGAAGCCGTCGC
>JABXGX010000121.1 GCA_016550405.1 archaeon
ACATTAATTCCTTTCAAGTTATTTACCCGTGCGTTTCGTATTTTAATTACTGATACTTGTCCTCGAACTATCTTCTTTGTAATTTTTCGTGGGTGAACTTTAGTCTCAGTCTTCAACGCCTGTCCAGTCAAAGAGGAGTCAACTGATTCAAGCTGGGCTGGTCTCCCCTCGTAGAGAACCTCACCTCCCCGAGGTCCAGCACCTGGTCCAAGGTCAATAATCCAATCGGCAGCCCGCATGAAATCGGTATTATGCTCAACAACGACAATTGTTGCTCCATAGCGAACCAACCGATCTAGTACAGCCAAGAGTCCGTTGAGATCTTTGGGATGGAGTCCAGTAGAAGGTTCATCAAGCACGATGAGTTGGTTCGTCAGCCTGTTTCGCCCTAGATACTTCGTGAGTTTGACACGTTGGGCCTCTCCTCCTGAAAGGGTGGGGGACGGTTGACCAAGTTCTAAATATCCCAGCCCTACATCCATGAGGGCTTCGAGAATACGCTGTGCAGCTTCCCGTTTCGCAGGAGTGAGATATCTCGATTTGCTGAGTTTCTCACCGATTTCAGCAATTGGGAGGGCATAGAAATCCGCGATATTGAGTTGCTCACCATTAAATTCAACATGGGCCGAAAGCACTTCGGGGCTAAATCGTTGTCCAGCACACCCCTCACAGGGCAACCAAATCGAGGGGAGATATTGCATTTTCACTTCACTGGCACCAATACCCTTGCAGATAGGACAAGCGCCCTCAGGACGATTAAACGAAAAATGCGACTTTGATAAGCCGGTTGCTTCCGCAAAGAGGTCACGGATAATATCAGCTAGCTTTGTATATGTCGCTGGATTCGAGCGTGGATTTCGACCGATCGGGCTTTGATCCACTAAGACTGGTTTGATGATTGGCCCTTCAATTTTCTCACATCCAATAGCTTCCTTTTTGGAAAGCGAGGGAACTAAGACGTGCTCAACAAGGGTGCTTTTGCCAGAACCGGACACTCCTGAAATCACAGTCAGTCTCTTTAAGGGAATTGAAACCTGGATATTCTTTAGATTATGTTTGTTGGCTTTTTTGATTGTAATGAAGTTGTCTGGCTTAGGACGTGGCTTTGGAGTTGTGACTCGTTCGCGGAGACTGAAGTACTGTCCTGTTGCAGTATCGGCGAGCCACAATTCAGCAGGAGACCCATTGAAGACAACTTCTCCACCACTTTTTCCAGCCCCCGGTCCTAAATCAATGGCATGGTCAGCTGCCGCAGCAGCAACTCGTTCATGTTCAACAAAAATCACTGGACCTGCTAAATCCCGAAATGCCGGAAGAAGCCGGGCAATATCTGCGGGGTGTTGCCCAATCGTTGGTTCATCCAAGACATGAATGATATCTTCCAATCTACTCGACAGTGATATCGCTAAACGTACTCGTTGGGATTCACCACGTGAAAGAGTGGGTGATGCTCGGTTCAGCGAGACATACCCTAATCCAACTTGTTCTAATGCATCCAATCGTCGCTGAATCTCCGAATGTAAACGCTTAGCGGTCGAGGGGAGCGACACGTTCTTAAAAAGTTCACAAGCTTCTTCGACCGAAAGTGCTAGCAATTCGGGTAATTTGAAACCTTCCCACCGAACTGAAGCAGCCTGCGGATGCATACCTGTCCCATTACATCGTTCACACCCTTTCCTTTTGCAATATGGACACGGTTGGTTGAAATGGGTTGGTCGTAACTCTCGAAATCCTTTTCCACAATTACTGCAAATCTGCATCGTCGTTAGGCTTAATGACAATTGCTGTCCTTGTACCTGAACTGCACCAGTACCCAAAGCCGTTGCCTGCTGTGTGAACGCACGTATCTTTTTCACAGATGATTTTGCATCGATTGATCCAAGAAGGATTTCAATGGAATGCGGTTTTGAAGCATCTAATGATTTTTCGGTCCATTCTGTTCCATCTACAATGATTTGGTGTTTCTCAAATTTGTCATCCAATGCAGCGAGGAGTGTTCTATGGCTTCCATGGACATTTTGCAATAGCGGAGCATACACTTTCAGTGGCTCTTTCTTAGATAACATGGTTAATTGTTCAATTATTTCATCTTCCGTTAGCACTCCCACCGGTGCACCACACTGTAGACAATAGCGGATTCCAAAATTTGCATAAAGTAATCGGATAAAGGGGTGCAATCCTGAAGCGGTGGAAAGAGTGGATCCCGGATTACGATTGAGTAAATTCTGACCAACCGCAATAGCAGGACCAAGACCTGTGATGGACTCAACGTTCGCAGGGCTAAGCCGTTTGCCTCCACGGCCATACAAAAAAACATCCAAGAATCGCCGATTGGCTTCATGGTATACAGTGTCAAATACCAAGGATGTTTTTCCTGATCCGGAAACTCCGGTAACTACCGTAAGCCCATCACCAAATTGAACATCGATGTTTTTCAAGTTGTGTTCACGTGCACTCCTGACGTGGATGTCCATCTACATCGTCCCAGAATTACCTTAAGCTCATTCTTAGTTGTTGTAGTTACACGAAAAGTCTTCTTAAATGTATAAAACCAAACAGAGACAATACTAAAAGTAATCAACTTGGCGAATACCAACACTCCATGAATGGTGAATCCACTTGGAAGGCATACTGCTAGGTAAAGGGAAGAAGTTACTCCTCATGGGTAGCAAAGCCTTCGAGATGCCTGAACTTCCCAAGGTGGTGAAACATCAAATTAATGCCGCCATCAAACACGCCATGTCAATCATCGTAGGCGAAGCAAAAGGTGCTTGTCGCCTCTACCAAGGCTATCTTCACAAAATAAAGTACCGTAATGTAATCGTTGGTCATGCCCGTAGTTTACGATATAATGCTGGTGATTGGCCTGATATCAAATATGGCGATGATCTCCGTGAACGAGAGCGTAACATGATTGAAGACTGTGATACAGCAATTGTAATTTGGCTCAACAAAAGCAGTGTAATCGCTGGGAACCTTGAACGGCTCAAATGGCTAGCAAAACCCACGTTTCTTTATGAGTGTTCAACCTATTCGGATGATGAATCTTCAGGACCTCTCGATCGAAACCGAATCTATGAACCATTTCTTTATCGAAAACTCCGTCAAAAATATGGCAACCCGCCCATCTGAAAATACGGCTAGGTCATTAAGCGAAGCGCAATTCTGGAAAAGCTCTCAACCCTGTTAACTCACGCTTTAAATAGCATCATCGGTTCGTGCCTCATGGGGATATCGATGTCTGAAAATCTTTACATTCCATTAGACCAACTGGATCCTGGATTCCAGCAACTCATCCCAGCAGGCGCAACCATTCTATATACTACCCGTGCTGAAGTGCTCAAACGAGGAATGGGTGCCCACAAGAAATCCGGTTCTGTCGCGGTCACTGATCAAGGCATCGCCTTTCACGCTGCGAAATCCGGTCTCTTTGACGTCACATTAGTATCCATGGCTGCCGGCGCGCTCGCAGGGTTCATTCCCTGGGAAAACATCGAAAAGTTCGGTAACTACAAAGACAAAATCCAAGTCAAACACACCATGCCAGACAATCCCAAAAAGAAACTGGAATGGTTCTTCAAGTGTGAACGGTGCAAAGACCAAGGCGAAGAGAAGAAAGATTTCGAAGGCCGCAAGAAAGGCTTCGGACCCTTCGTTGAAGGTCTCTATAAGCAGAACAAATAACTACATCATCCAGGAAGAGGCCTAGAAGGCTTCCTTCTAGCCTCTAAATCTTATTTTTTTGATAACCTATCTATCTTATTTCTTTGGGCTACGCTTGATTGCAATAAGCTTCTTCAAGTCTTCTAAAATCGAGTCATCGACGACGCGAATCCATATCCACTTTCCATCATGTAGCTTCTTTGTGTTTTTAAATACCTCAACGATGGACGGCTGGAACTCGGATTGGCTGGTAATGAACTTACCAATCTCCTGCTTCCCAAAAACGATGAGAAAGCTGAAACTTAGTTTTTCAGGGAAGATGGAAACAAGTGTCCGTTTAGTCTTCCGATATCGAACCAGCCACCCATATTTGTCTCCGTAATACAAGATCTCTCTATTTAGTTCATAATTTGAGCTGAGATACGCATTGAGGTGATTCCATGCCTTTACAGCATCAGAATCCTCAATGAAGGACTGAATTTCAGCTTCTGTTAGTTTACGAGTTCTATCAAACATACGTTGATGAGGCTCATTTTCGATCATTAACATTTCATCCCAATTCTCAGCACAGTTTTGGTCCTGAGACTCATACTTATAGCTGGATATTAAAGCATACAGGGTTTGTGAATATAAACCTCTAATCACTTGGCTTATGTAATAGATAACACACCATCGTCTACATCAGCTGGAAGGTGACTAAATGCCAGTTTATATTACCGAAACACCCGATCTGTTTGGCTTGATTCTCAAACAGCAACTCGAATCCAATGAGCAATTATACCATTCCATAGAACGAAACGATGGCTATATTGACTGCGCAAATACTCAGAGGTATTTTGGCTCATGGGATGATTGGTCAGCAAACGAACGAGCGCTTCTTGAACACGCTAAGTCATCGATTCTCGATATTGGGTGTGGTGCTGGTCGTCATGCGCTCCATCTCCAAAACCAAGGATTAGAGGTCGTTGGATTGGACTTTTCCGAAGGCGCTGTCTACGTGTGCAAAAAGCGTGGATTGAAAAGAATCGTGCTAGGATCAGCCTGTAATTTACCTTCCTTCAAGCAGAAGTTTACCACCTTCTTGCTTCTGTTCAATAATTTTGGTATCTGTGGAGATCCTGTCAATACCATTAAGTTACTCCAAAATCTATACCAGCTTGGTACACCTAACGCTAGAATACTCTTGTCATATGCTGATGTGTCAAAAACGACGAATCCATTCCACCTTTCCTTTCATAAGCGAAATCTCGCCGCAGGACGCCGCAAAGGCGAAATCACCATTCGCTTCCGATACCAGGGTTATGTTGGATCCTGGTTCACCATCTGGCTCCCTACTCGCC
>JABXGX010000122.1 GCA_016550405.1 archaeon
AAAAAAGGGACATGGAAGCCTTAAAGGGTTACTCGATTACCATTATTCAATCATTTCGGTTTGTTTGGAGTGTATTGTTATGCGTACACTGATAAAAAACGCATTAATTGTTACTATGGATCCAAAACGCCGTGTTATTCCTAATGCCGACCTTCTAATCGATGGAACACGTATCGCAGCAGTTGGTCCTGATCTGAAAGACTCAGCTGACAGGGTCATTGATAGCACTGGTCGCATATTGTTGCCTGGATTCATTTGTGGACACACACACCTCTATGGTATCATGCTCCGTGGAGCCCCACTGGATATCAAACCTACAACCGATTTTCTCCAGATCCTCGACCGTATATGGTGGAAAGTGGATTCTGCGTTTGTTAATGAGGACGCTTATGCAAGCGCTTTAGCCTCCTGTTATGAGTTTATTCGAAGCGGGACAACATGCTTTGCCGACACATATTCAGGACCAGGTTCAATTGAAGGAGTGTTAGACGCTGTTGCAAAAGGCGTCAAAGAAACAGGAATGCGAGGAATCTTAGCGTTCGAGGCAACAGAACGGAATTCAAAAGAAGAAGGCGAACGAGGACTCAAGGAGAATGTCCGCTTTCTCAAAAAGCTTGAGAAAAAACCGAATAAGCTTGTTTCTGGTATGTATAGTCTCCACGCCTCTTTCACGTTGAGTGATGAACTTATTCAAAAGACTCGAGAACAGGCTGACCAGCTACCTGCCCCACTCACAATTCATACAAGTGAAGGACTCATCGACGTGTATCATAATATCGAAAGATATGACAAACGTACTGTTGAGCGGCTTTTTGATTTGGGACTCCTTGGATCAGATGTCGTATTAGCCCATTGCGTTCATGTCAATTATGATGAGCTGCAACTCATTAAAGGCAGTGGAGCCACTGTCGCACACAATCCCATGAGCAATATGAATAACGCTGTTGGCGTGACCCCTGTTAAAGAAATGTATGAATTGGGTATTCCTGTGTGTTTGGGCAATGATGGATTCATCTTCGATGCCATTGAAAATATTCGCACAGCTTATCTCATACACAAGGTTCATCATCTTGATACACGGGTAACAACCCCGCAGCAAGTCATTGAGATGGCTACAATTAATGGTGCACAAATTTATGGGTTAGGAGATAAGCTAGGATCCATCGAACCTGGGAAATTGGCAGATTTAGTTATACTCCATCCCAATCCCCGAATTACTCCATTGCTACCCACTGGAGTGTATGGATATATTGTATATGGTTGCACCGCACATGATGTAGAGCATGTTTTCGTGAACGGCAAGACGATTGTAGAAAACCACCAGGTAGTTTCTGTCGAAGAGGAAATGGTTGAAAAAACGCTTCGACGCGTCGTTCCCACGCTATGGGAGAAACTTGGAATAGATCTCTAAACCCTGCCTCCAGCGACAGGTGGAAACAAAGCAACCACATCTCCGTCTGTGAGAGGTGTTTCAAGATCCTGAAGAACATGAAGCCCACGGCCATTTACCAAGACTTTGATATAACGGTGAAGCCGACCTTCCTCATCAAAAATAATCTTACAGAATTTCTGTCCCCGTTCCTCACAAAGTTGGTGAAGCAGGTCACTCACCGTACGCCCTTTGAAATTCACAGTTAATTGGTGAAAACCGAATTGGTCAGAGAACGGCCCAATTGTTCTTACAACTACATGCATCTGTTGGGTTCTCCAATTCGGCAAAGGTCTGACGACACAAAAACCTGCTGGTATTTTGATTCCTTAAGAACGCCAACCCTTAATAAGAACAAATCGCATGCTCATTGCTGATTCCCATGGCAGATTTGCTTATTGACGGGGCAACCGTCATAACCGTGGACTCACAACGTCGAATTATTTCTGATGGGGCTGTAGTCGTTGAGGACCAACGTATCATTGCTGTTGGAAAAGCCCATGAAATCAAACAGAAGTTTAGTGCTGATACAAGGATTTCTGGAAAAAACAAGATTCTCATCCCTGGTCTGATTGACTGTCACGTGCACCTAGCCCAAGCAATGATTCGGGGGACAGCAGACGATGTGGATTTAATTCCTTGGCTACGTGATTACGTTTGGGTGTTACAAGGCAACTTTACACCCGCAGATGGGAAAGCAAGTGCTGAACTATGTATTGCAGAGATGCTCAAATCCGGAACAACGAGTTTCCTTGAAAGTATGATTCACAAACGGTATGGAATGGATGGAATAGCCCAAGTCGTTGAAAAAACTGGTATCCGGGGCTGCCTTTCCAAGCTTTTCATGGATTGGACGGGTTATGCTGATGAAGAAGCAATCATGTATGAAGGTATGGTGGAAGACCCAGAGGAGTGCATTGCTGAAACTTTATCTATGCACAGTAAGTGGCAAGGCGCGGCAGATAACCGAGTGTTCATTTGGTGGGGAGCCCGTACACCCGGTGCGGTTAGCCCTGAATTGTACCGCCGAGTAGCCGAGTTAGCCCGAAAACGCCATATGGGAATTACCATGCACCTTGGTGAGGTAAAAGAAGATGTTGAGTATACAAAGACGCAGTTCAATCAGCTGCCTGCAGAGTTTGCACGCGACGTAGGGATGATGGGTGATAACGTCGTATTAGTGCATGGGGTCTGGATTACTCCTAAGGAATTTCCCATTTACGTTGAAACAGGAACACACATGTGCCACTGCCCAGCGAGTAACTCTAAGCTTGCCTCCGGCATTGCACTCATTCCCGAAATGTTGGAAGCAGGTATCAACGTGTGTTTGGGTTGTGACGGAGGACCCAGCAATAATGCTTATGATATGTTCCGGGAAATGTTTCTAGCAGCGGTAATCCACAAAGCACGTACACTTAATCCTTTGATAATGCCTGCTGAAACAGTTTTAGAAATGGCCACAATCAATGGAGCTAAAGCCATTGGATTAGAAAAGGAGATTGGAAGTATTGAGGTAGGGAAACGGGCAGATCTAGTACTAATAGATACGACTCAGCTGAACCTTGCACCAACTTACAATCCTGTTAGTAACATAATTTATGCAGCTAATGGATTTAATGTGTACACCACCATTGTAAATGGGCAAATCCTAGTACATGAAGGCAAACTCCTGACAATGGATGAAGACAAAGTTATTGAAACAGCCCGAAAACACGGAGAACAGCTTCTCGAACGAGCTGAAGTTGATATCAAAAGTCGATGGCAAACAAATTAAAGGTGTGTTCAGGTTTAATCGCAGTAATTCAAGGTGACTCGAATATGGGTGCGGATATTGTTGGTAAATACTATAGCCGTGATTGGTTAACTATCCAAGAATGGAGCCAAGAAGAACTACAAACGTTGATTGATGCAGCGATTGCGATTAAGAAACTGCAAAAAGCGCGAAGACCCCATGATTATCTTCCCAGACAGACCTTGTTTATGATTTTCTTTAATCGGTCTTTGCGGACACGCAACTCATTCGAGGCAGGTATGACCCAAATGGGTGGCCACGCTCACTTCCTCTCGCCACAGGATGTGTATCGACCGGCGTTACCTGATGATGAAGAAGCATATACAAGTGAAAGGATATCAGACGTAGCCCGAGTTCTAGCACGGATGGGTGATGCGATAGCAATCCGCATTTATGGGTCCCACGCAAAATGGATCTATGGTCGCGGTCACCGTATTCTTCGCGAATTCGCAAAATGGTCGGATATTCCCATTATTAACATGGAAGATGACGTGTATCATCCCTGCCAAGCGATGGCTGACATGCAAGCAATTCAGGAACACTCTCCCAAGGTACAAGGCAAGAAGTTCGTCATGAGTTGGGCTTACAGCCCGAGTACGCAAAAACCCCTAGCCGTCCCACAGAGTGGTATACTGATGGGTACCAAATGGGGAATGGATACTGTTCTAGCTCATCCGAAGGGCTTTGAATTGGACCCAAAAATCATTGAGATGTGTGAGAAGAACGTTGCTGAATATGGGGGCGCCTTTGAAATAACAAATGATATGGAGGAAGCTTTCGCTGGTGCACATTATGTGTATCCAAAGTGCTGGACAAGTAAACATCACATTCCTCCGATTGCTCCCGCCGAAGACTGGGAAGGTGCGAAGAAGCTATTTGAAGCTAACAAAGATTGGATTGCAACTCCAGCGAAAATGGATCTGGGAGCAAAGGGTGTTAAGTATATGCATTGTTTGCCAGCGGATCGAGGGTTTGAAGTGGCTGATGAAGTCTTAGATGGCAAACGGAGCATCGCGTTTGATGAAGCTGAAAACCGGCTCCATGCTCAGAAAGCCATTATGGCTGCAATTATGGGTCAACCCATGTAAGGGGAGCACATAGATTTAGAGCAAGTTATCAGCGCTCATGACTAACGAAAGAAGGCCCTTCTGTAGGTGGAGCCGATTCTCTGCCTGATCAAAGATTACACTTTGAGGGCTATCAACAACTTCGTCGGTGGCTTCCTCACCACGAAACACGGGAAGACAGTGCATATAGATTGCGTCCTTACTGGCTAAATCCATAAGTTCAGAATTACAAATCCAGTCCTTGTATTTCTCATGGAGTTGGGCTTCAGTATCCTCACCCCATTTATCAATGCCTACAGCTGAGCACTCTGTGCTCATCCATGACCGCGGATAAGCAACATGGGCACCAGAGTATGCATCTTTGATATTATTGGTTATGGAAAAACCACCGCCTGACTCATGAGCGTTTTGATGACACCATTCCATAATTTCAGGGTCCAATTCAAAGCCCGGAGGATGAGCAAGGGTAACATCCATTCCAAATCGCGTAGCGGTTAGAATAGCACTTTGCACACTACACCACGAGCGGGAGTGACGGCTGTATGCCCATGAAAATAAGAACTTCTTTCCCTGTATTTTCGGAAATTTCTCTTGAACAGTCATCAGGTCTGTGAGTGCTTGGCAGGGATGAAACTTGTCATCTGCCATATTGATAATAGGAATATCAGAATATTTTGCGTAGTCACGTAAGACTTGATTGCCACGTCCATAGACGTAGCCCACTGCTTTTTCAAGAATACGGATGCCGATACCGTGCCCATATCGAGCTAGTGTGTTTGCTGTATCCTTCACACTTTCTCCTTCACCAAGTCGCATCGCACTTGGCTCAAGGAATTGTGCGTGGCCGCCAAGCTCAGTTAAGGCCGCTTCAAAGCTGGCTCGGGTTCGTGTGCTGGTATTATAGAAAAGCATGAAAAAGGTCTTATCCGATAAAAGGTGGGGAGATTTTCCTGCTTTGGTTTTTTTCTTCAAGTCTTTTGAGAATTTGAGAACTGCTTCGAGTTCTTCTCGGGTCCACTCTTGGGTGGTTATCATGTCTCTGCCACGAAGATCCATGTTAATCAGCTTCCAGTCTTAGTATGTGGATGCGGTAGAGCCAAAACCTTTTGAAGCTTTCGAGAGGACGCTAACGGGAAGGGATTTTACCGTGCAGTTTTTTGATACTCATTCACATCTAGAGATGCCACGACTATTTCCGAAAGCTGAAGCGATTATTCGACGTGCGAAGGAAGCAGGAGTCATCGGTGTCGTTGTGAGTGCCATTGAGCCAAAGTTTTATCCCAAAGCATTAGAGTTGAAAAAACGCT